>JAKPIR010000116.1 GCA_029549705.1 Pseudomonadota bacterium
TCACAAATTGCGGTGGATGTAGGCGCTGGGTACGACATGATTGCACGCGGCAGGCAAGGGTTGTTTGAGCTTGCCGGTTCGCCTTCTGAGGGTAAAACCGTAGCAGAGTTAGAGGCTGCCATCTTGCAGCAAATTGAAAAAATCAAAGAATCAGGTGTGACGGATGAAGAACTTAAACGCGTTAAGGCGCAAGTGATTGCCGCCGATGTGTATCAACGCGATTCTGTTTTTTATCAGGCCATGCAAATTGGTCAGCTGGAACTCACAGGGTTCTCATGGAAAATACTTAAAGATTACCCGGCAAAACTGAGCGCGGTGACTTCAGCGCAAGTGCAGGAGGTGGCTAAAAAATATTTAGTCAAAGATAACATGACGGTGGCGACGCTTGATCCGCAACCGATAGATCCGAATGCTAAACCCAAAGGCAAACCCCATGTGCATTAAGTGTAAATCTCAAAGTTGCGTCGCGATACGTTATTGCAAAAAAACTCGTGTACACATACGCACACGTCGGCTTTTTATGCCCAGTCTCGCTTAGCAATTTGAAATTTACTGAGATTATCAATTTTTGAGATCGTCATTCCAGCGCAGGCTGGAATCCAGTTAAGGTAAAAAAAGTGAAAAAAATTCAAATTTTAATTTTAGTAATCATTAGTTTCGTATCTTTTAGTGTAAATGCCGCCGTCAAAATCGACCATTGGCAAACCAAATCTGGCGCACGCGTGTATTTTGTTGAAAATCACGATTTGCCGATTGTGGATTTAAGCGTGAATTTTGCCGCAGGTAGTGCGCGCGATTCCGCTGAAAAATCAGGCTTGGCAGGCGTTACCCGTTATCTCATGACATTGGGTGCCGCAGGCTTAAGCGATGAAGTGCTAACGAATAAGTTTGCAGACGTTGGTGCGGTATTGGGCGGTAGTTTTGATGCTGATCGCGCTAGTTTTAAGCTTCGCACTTTAAGTAGTCAAGCTGAACAAAGTCAGGCCGTTGATACGTTTAAAAAGATTTTGCACCAGCCGGATTTTCCGCAAGCCGTGCTGGCGCGTGAAAAATCGCGCATTATTGCCGGCATCCAAGAAGCTGAAACACAGCCAGAAAGTATTTCAAATAAAGCATTCATGTCAGCGTTATATGGCGCGCACCCCTACGCACTAGATGAAAGTGGCACGGTAGCAAGTGTAAACGCCATTACCCAACAAGATTTAACCGCTTTTTATCAACAGTATTATGGTGCAAAAGGGGCGGTGATTGCCATGATAGGCGATTTAACGCGTGAGCAAGCAATCAAAATTGCCGAGGAAATTGCCGATGGATTACCGAAATCCAATCCGCCGGCCCCCATTCCCGCTGTAGGCTTTCCCCAAAGTGCTAATGTACAAAGAATTCCGCATCCAGCCTCGCAGTCACATATTTTGATTGGCTACCCAGGTATGAAGCGTATAGACCCCGATTACTTTGCACTGTATGTGGGTAACTACATATTGGGCGGCGGCGGGTTTGTGTCGCGGCTCACAGAAGAAGTGCGAGAAAAACGCGGTTTGGTCTACAGCGTGTACAGTTACTTTATGCCCATGCAAGAGATTGGCCCATTTCAGATTGGGCTGCAAACTAAAAAAGAGCAGGCTGAAGACGCGCTTAAATTAGTGCACGAAACGCTGGATAACTTTATTAAAAACGGTGTCACCGAAAAAGAGCTACAAGCGGCAAAAGCCAATATTATTGGCGGTTTTCCGTTACGCATTGATAGCAATGGTAAAATTCTGGATTATTTAAGTGTGATTGGTTTTTATGACCTGCCGCTCACTTATTTAGATGATTACAATAAAAAAGTAGCCGCGGTGACGGCTGCACAAATTACAGATGCATTTAAGCGCCGTATTGATACACAAAAGCTGGTAACGGTAATTGTGGGTAGTCCAGACGCTAAATAAAATGAGACCTTTACTCAATGAAGTCAAATACGGTACGTATAGGCGGCGGCAATTGGCGCAGCCGCCTGATTAAGTTTTCTTATAGCACGGGCTTGCGCCCCACGCCAGACCGTGTGCGGCAAACGCTGTTTAATTGGTTAGGGCAAGATTTAACAGGCAAAACTTGTCTAGATTTGTTTGCAGGGACTGCGGTACTTGGATTTGAAGCGCTTTCACGTAATGCAAAACATGTTGTGATTGTTGAAAAAACGTCTGCAGTGCATCAGATGATTTTACAAAATCAGGCAGCATTAAAAGCGGAATGCGCACAGATTTATAATGCAGATGCGCTAGACTTTTTAACATCGAACACGCAGCAATTCGACGTGATTTTTTTAGACCCACCCTACAATCAAGGCTGGCTAGATAAAGTTTTACCTTTGTTGCCTGCCCATTTAGCCGTAGGCGGGCTTGTATATGCTGAGGCTGAATATCCACTAAAAGATTCTGCAATGTGGCAGGTGGTTAAGCAAAGCAAAGCAGGCAATGTTTTTTATCATCTGCTAAAATTGGCGCATGACTCAATCTAATTTCAGCGCAAAAAAGCGCATCGCCGTTTACCCTGGCACTTTTGACCCCATCACGCTGGGGCATGAAGACTTGGTGCGGCGCGCAGCCCATTTATTTGATGAAGTGATTGTAGCGGTGGCGGGCAGCACGAATAAAGCCACGCTTTTTACTTTAGAAGAACGTGTGCAGCTTGCAAAAAGTATTTTTGCCGACTTTGCAAACGTCAGAGTAGTTGGGTTTTCAGGCTTGCTGATGCAGTTTGTTCAAGACCAAGGCGCGCAGATGGTGATTCGTGGTTTGCGTGCGGCCTCTGATTTTGAGTATGAATTTCAATTGGCAGGTATGAACCGAAAACTGTATCCGCAGTTTGAAACTTTGTTTTTAACGCCTTCAGAGCAATTTATGTTTGTATCTTCAAGCCTCGTGCGTGAAGTGGCTAAACTTGGCGGCGAGGTTGATCAGTTCGTGTCACCTACCGTTGAGGCGGCGATTTTGCAAAAGTTAAGCCAGTAAGCGGGTGATGAAATGGCATTAATGATTACCGATGAATGTATTAATTGCGACGTTTGTGAGCCAGAGTGTCCCAATGGCGCGATTTACCAAGGCCAAGAGATTTACGAAATAGACCCGAATAAATGCACTGAATGCGTAGGCCATTACGATAAACCACAATGTCAAATTGTCTGCCCGATTGACTGCATTCCGTTTAATCCGCAAGTGGTTGAAACCAAAGAGCAATTGCTGCAAAAATTTTACAAGCTGACAGCGAAGTAATCACATCATGTAGGAGCGGCTAGGGACCGCGAAGGCAAAATTCGCGGTCACGGACCGCTCCTACAACAACATTAGAGGGATAACATTATGCGCATGCTACACACCATGCTCCGCGTGGGCAATTTAGAGCGTTCCATCAAATTTTATACTGAAGTGCTCGGCATGAAAGTGCTACGCCAGCATGATTTTCCTGATGGAAAATTCACCTTAGCATTTGTGGGTTATGGCGCAGAAAAAGACCACACAGTTCTTGAACTTACTTATAACTACGGTGTTGAAAGCTACGATATGGGCAAAGCCTATGGTCACATTGCGATTGAGGTGGATGACGCATATATTGCCTGCGAAGCCGTAAAAGCCGCAGGCGGCAAAGTCGTGCGCGAAGCGGGGCCGATGATGCACGGCACCACAGTGATTGCTTTTGTAGAAGACCCAGATGGCTATAAAGTTGAATTTATTCAGGCTGGAACCTATTGAAAACTCTGAACAATTTCCGTTCGTGCTGAGCTTGTCGAAGCATGGATTATTGTATCAACCCTTCGACAAGTTCAGGGCGAACGGGGAGTGTTAGATGTTGATAGAATTAGTACAAGATTGTTGGTTTTTATACTTACTAGAATGCAAAAACGGCGCATATTACGCAGGCATTAGCAACGATGTAGACGCACGGTTTGCGGCGCATGTCAGTGGCAAAGGGGCGCGCTATACACGGGCAAACCCACCTGTGAAAATTCTTGCAACAAAACCTTATGCGGATCGTTCAAGTGCCAGCGTGGCAGAAGCGCAATTAAAAAACTTACCCAGACACAAAAAACTCGCCTTTTTTGAAGCATTACCTGAAGCATGAATAAAACCGCATTATTAGTTGCTGTACAAGCTGCACTCAATGGCGAATGGGATAAATCGCACAATATTGCGCAAGATTATTCAGACACCACCGCCAACTGGATTCACGCTGTGCTACATAAAATTGAAGGCGATGTTTGGAACAGCAAGTATTGGTATGCGCGCACGGCGGGCAAGAATTATGAAGATTTTAGCGATGCAACAGCCGAGCTAAAAGCCATTCAAAATCACCTAAATCAAACCTAAAAATCGCCCGAGGAATTTTTATGCCTCTACAAGCCTTGTAAATAAAGGCTTGCAGAGGAGGTGAAAAGATGTGTGTTGTTTATTTGGTGATTTAGGTGTTTTCTTTACTGCTGATTTGGTACCAATCCACTTTTCTGGTAATGACCATCGTCACTGCCAGCAAACCGAATACCAGTAGTGCACCCATCAATAAAGCGTTATCTTCTGAAGCTAAAATGCCATATAGCGCGCCATATAACGCGGTGAGCAAGCCTGCAAATATAAAGCCGTGACTTTTGCTTTTGAGTACGTGGGTGAGGTAATAGCCGAGTAACGCCACGCACGCTAAGCTTGCAGTGAGGTATGAAAGCGCAAAGCTAATATGTTCTGATAGCGAGATAAGTAGCAAGTAAAACAAGGACATTGCCAAACCCACCAAGGTATATTGCGCTGGGTGAATACGTAGGTGTTTTAAAATTTCAAAAATAAAGAAGCCAGCAAAGGTTAAGCCAATGAATAATAAGCCGTATTTTGTGGCACGGTCAGATTGGCTATAGACGTTAATTGGCTCTACAAAGCCAATGGCGAGCGACTCTAAACTGCTGTTGTTATAGGCGGGTGCAGCAGCTGGATAGGCGGCTCTTGCAGAATCGGCGGCACTGGCTGCGGCAGTTGCCACACTTGCGGCTGAATTTTCATCCCAACGCTGTTGCAACATATTCAGCAACTTAGTTTGATTGCTGCTTGAAAGCGATGACACCGCCCATTTCGCCTCAAAACCCGCTGGGGTGATTTTATGCGTAGGCAAAAAGCTGCCGTTAAAATGCGGGTGTTGCCAGCTAGATTGCAATGCGATTTTGTTGTCGTCTGCAATGGGCGTGAAGTTAAAGTTTTCCATGCCGCGCAGGTTAAGTTGAAACTCAAAGTTAAATATTTTGGTTGCGACTACATCAAATTTACCTAAATCCGCATGAATCCCATTGCCCAGCACCGATAAATTAGTCCCTTGGTCAAACGCATAAGTTTCGTTATTGAGTGTGAGTTCTGGCTTACCGTTAATGCCACGCGTGTCGCTGATACCCATGCTCAGGTAGGCAGGTAACATGGTGATTTTTGCGCTTTCGTGCTGCGGTGTGATTTTAAAATCCGTGCCTAAATTAAACTGGCCTTTTATTTTGCCACCTAATTGGTACATCAAGGCTTTGTAAATACCTAACTTTTTGTATTCATTAGTAAATCCGCCGCTGAGTTCTAGGTCTTCTGGCAGTGAATACACCACGTATTCCACTTTGCGTTTTTCAACTTTTTTTACTTTGTTTTCGGTAATAATTTCATCATATTCTTCAATATAAGGAATCGCCAACACTGGTCCAATGATGGTTTGTGCGCCAGCCGAACTGTTGGCGATTTGCAGTTTAACTTCTTCTTGGCGATATTGCCGTTCTTTAATCAACGCATTGATGTACATCACCGCCCAAGACATCACAACGGTTAACAAAAAAATGCCAATGACTTTAAAAATAAATGCTCTATTCATGATTCACTCCGATTAAAAACAATGTGGAGTGTGCAGAATAATCAGGCTTGATGAAGTGTTGATGCGGCTGTGTGAAGTGAATGTGAAGTTTTAAAAAAAGTTACATATTTAACGCTTTTTTAAGTGCATATTGCAATGCCCAAAATACCCATTTATTCTACGAGAAAAAAATAATGCTCTGCAAGCCTTTATTTATAAGGCTCGCAGAGCATCGAAAAAGGTTGGGGTTAAATTTGGCTAAAAAATGCGTTTTTTTGAATGCAAAACTTGATAAGTTATTTGCACTGAATTTGCATGCAAAAGTTCACATATTAAATGTTTAACGGTAATAAAATTGAAACCGTTACACCTTGTGAGGCGCTATTATTTTCAATATGAATTTCGCCAAGGTGTAGCTTCACCACTTCTTGCACAAAATTTAAGCCTAACCCTGTACTTTTTTGGCCAGCATTGGGCGTGTTTTGTGGGCGGGGGAGCGAATAAAATTTATCAAAAATTTTAGTCAGCGCGTAATCTGGAATGCCCGTGCCTTGGTCTTGAATGCGAATGTGCGCCTGCTGTTGCTGCTGGCTGATATGAATTTGAATGTAAGAATTTTGCGGGCTAAAATCCAGTGCGTTATCCAGCACATTGTAAATGGCTTGCCCAAGTAAAAAAGCCTCAGCGCGCATGTTCACTGCCTGCGCTTCAGTCAGTTGAAACTGCACGTGGCGCGCGGTGGATTTTTCTGCCAAATGTGCTATTTGCGTGCGAATTAAATCGGCAAGGTTGATCTGGGTGAGATGCGTTAGTTGCTGTTGGTGTTCCAGCGCCGCCAAGCCGAGCATGTTTTGAATAATATTTTGCACGCGGGTGGATTGCGCTTTAATTTGTGCCAAGAAGTGTGCTTGAGTGTCGGCTGGCATGCTCGGTGAAATAAGCTCCAGCGCGCCTTGTATTGCTGTCATGGGGCTTTTGAGTTCGTGCGTTAAGTGCCCAATGGAATCCTGCACATGTTGTTTGCCGTCTAATTCTACGCGCATGGTTTGCATGGCCAATGCTAGTTCGGTGAGTTCATCATTGCTAGAAATGGGCGGCGTGGCCTTCTGGCCTTGGCTCACACGCATGGCGTAATCACGTAATAGATTGATTTTACGTGTAAAACGCCAAGTAAAAAGCGTACCGATGATGAGCGACAATGCCAGCAATAGCACACCCCACCGGATAATTTTTTGCTGGGCACGCTCAATAAACGGCAACAATGCGCGGTTGGGCTTGGCTACCGTCAATGAACCAATGATGTTGTTGTCCACTTTAATGGGCGCTGCCACATACATAATGGTGTCGCTGTTTTCATCATTCGGTACTACCAAGCTTGAACGCGCACCATATTTGCCGCGCAAAGTCAGGTAAACATCGTTCCAGCGCGAATAATCCTGCCCCAGCGCCAAGTTGGCAGAATCATAAATCACCATGCCTTTGGCGTTGGTAATGTACACGCGGTAATCAGCGGTTTGCTTGCTGATGCCCCAAATATTTGCGTTGTTTTGGTTGGGCTTAACGCTACGTGCCTGATATTGCGCCAGGCTTTGGGCAAAGTTGCCCGTTTGAATGGTGCCGTTTTTAATGTCATTGGTGGCGAGCTCTGCCAGCACATTGGCGGTATCGACCAGCGCGTCTTCCATGGCTTGGCGTACACCGGGTTTGACTTCATCCACAAAAATCGTCAGTACAAACCAAGCGGCAAGACCAACTAAAAGAAAGTAACCAAGAAAAATCTTTAGGCTGATTTTCATTGAACTATGCCAGCAAACTGTATCCCATACCACGATGCGTCACAATAGCCTCATTGTTGGCGTCCACTTCACGCAGTTTGGCCCGGATGGTTTTAATGTGCGCATCCACCGTACGTTCTAAAGTATTTTCAGCATTGGCCCACACAATATCCATCAACTGATTACGCGAATACACACGCTGAGGATGGTTGACTAAGGTTTTAAGCAGCAAAAATTCATAACGCGTCAGATCTAAATACTGCCCGCGATACTGAATGCGATTGGCCTCGGCATCCACCATAAACGTGTGATTTTTATGCAGGTTGGTTTGCGGCTCACTGCGCCGTAAAATGGCCTTTACCCGTGCCACCACTTCACGCGGGCTAAATGGCTTGGTCACGTAGTCATCCGCACCAATTTCTAAACCCACGATACGGTCAATCTCATGATTACGCGCCGTGAGAAACAAAATAGGAATTTGGGACGTTTCACGGATTTTTTTGCACACATCAAACCCCGTCATGTCCGGCAGACCGACATCGAGAATCACGAAATCAATAGCTTGCTGCGCAATTACAGAGGTGGCTTCACCACCTAATGTTTTGTGCGTCGTCGAAATCCCCGCTTCTTTAAAAGCGTAAATTAATGTTTCTGCAATGGCAGGCTCATCTTCAATGATCAATACTTTCAGCATGTGGCTATTTTAGATGAGAAACTTATCTTTATGTGATTTGAGTTATTTTTGTTGGTAAAATCAACATAAGCATACTTCTGCTTGTCTCAATCCTGAATATAATCAAAAGATTATTTAATCAAACGTCTAACTTGATTGTTAGTACTGTAGAGATGTAAAAGCTTATGGAGCATAACGTAACACTCATTACTACTGTCGCCGCAGGATTTGGCCTTGCTTTGATTTTTGGCTTTATTGCAGAGCGTTTTAAATTATCGGCATTGGTGGGATATCTGGTGGCTGGCATCTTGATTGGGCCAGCGACCCCAGGTTTTGTAGCAGATGCTCATATCGCTTCTCAATTATCAGAAATCGGTGTGATGTTGCTTATGTTTGGGGTGGGCCTGCACTTTTCAATTGAAGATTTAATGGCTGTGAAGCGCATCGCTATCCCCGGTGCAATCGTACAAATGACGATTGCTACGCTACTAGGCACGTATGTCGCTAGTGTTTGGGGGTGGACCTTAGGTGAAGGATTTGTATTTGGTTTGGCTTTGTCTTGTGCTAGTACCGTTGTACTCCTGAGGGCGCTTGAGTCTAGAAATTTGATGAAAAGCATCAATGCTAAGATTACTGTTGGCTGGCTACTTGTGGAAGATTTAATTACGGTATTAGTACTTGTACTTTTGCCGCCGCTAGCAAGTTTATTAGGTGGCTCTGCATTAGATAATGAGTCGGCTTCGATTTGGCAAACAATAGGGGTGACGCTGCTGCAAGTTGTAGCATTTATCGTGATTATGCTGGTGTTAGGCAAACGATTACTACCTTGGTTGTTGTGGCACATTGCAAAAACAGGCTCACGTGAGCTCTTCACACTTGCGGTGATATCTGCTGCCATAGGTATAGCTTATGGCGCGGCAGCGCTTTTCAGTGTCTCGTTTGCATTAGGCGCATTCTTTGCTGGCATGGTGATGCGAGAGTCTGAGTTTAGCCACCGCGCCGCTCAAGAGTCGCTTCCATTAAGGGATGCGTTTGCAGTGCTTTTCTTTGTGTCAGTCGGCATGCTATTCCAGCCTTCAATTTTAATTGATAAGCCGATGAGCGTACTTGCCGTTGTTGCTGTCATTGTGGTTGGTAAGTCTATTGCTGCCATGGCGATTACATTAGCGTTCCGTTATCCGCTTAACACTGCACTAGTGGTTGCCGCGAGTCTTGCGCAAATTGGCGAGTTCTCTTTTATATTGGCAGGCTTAGGTGTGGCCCTGGGTATTCTTCCCGCGGAGGGCATGAGCTTAATTCTGGCGGGCGCATTAATTTCAATTGCAATTAATCCACTGTTATTCTCAGCTATTCACCCATTTAAAAAGTGGTTAGTTGGATTGTCAGATCTGGCAAGTAATTTGGAAAAAAGAACAGATCTATTTGCTGAATTGCCGATGAGCACTGAACGTAAGTACTTAGAGGGGCAGGTCGTTCTTGTGGGTTATGGCCGGGTCGGACGAAGAATTGCTCAGGAGCTGAAAGTACATGATATTCCTTTTGTGGTTGCGGAGCAGAACCGAGAGGTTGTTGAAAGGTTAAGGAAAGAAGGTGTGCCAGCGGTTTCTGGTAATGCAGCAGAACCTAGTGTGTTGATTCAAGCACATATTGCCAATGCATCAATGTTGGTAGTGGCAACGCCAGATACCATTGATGTGCGTAAAATGGTGGACACAGCCAAAGCTCTGAAACCTGAAATTAGGATAGTATTAAGAACCCATAGTGAAGATGAATCTGAGCTACTGCAGAAAGACAATTTGGGTACCGTATTCTATGGCGAAGAAGAGTTGGCCAATGGTATGAGTAAGTTTGTCGTGAGCCACTTTGCGCCAAAGTGACGATTGTTATTGGTGTAATATAAAATCACAATCAAATAAAAAAAGCCTGCATATGCAGGCCTTTTTATTCAGCATTAAGACTTTATTAATCTAAATCTTAGTTATCCAAAAAATTCCCTAGCTTTATCCATCCAGCTTTTGTTTTTTGGGCTGTGCTTGCCGGCATCGGCTTGCGTGCTAGTTTCAAACTGACGTAACAGTTCTTTTTGGTGTTCCGTGAGTTTTACGGGAGTTTCTACCACCACATGCACCATCAAATCGCCATGCTCAGATTGGCGCAGCGGTTTAACGCCTTTGCCCCTCAGTCTAAATACTGCGCCGGTTTGGGTTTCGGCAGGCACTTTCATTCTGGCTGAGCCATCCAGTGTGGGGACTTCAATTTCGCCCCCCAGCGCTGCGGTGCTAAAGCTGATGGGCATTTCACAATGCAGGTTGGCGCCTTCACGTTGAAATACGTTGTGTTCTTTTAGATGCACCACTACGTATAAATCACCCGTTGGCCCACCATTCACACCTGCTTCACCTTCGCCAGTTAAACGAATGCGATCGCCTTCATCCACACCTGCAGGAATTTTGACTGAAAGTGTTTTGTTTTGCTTAGTACGGCCAGCCCCATGGCAAGTTGGGCAAGGGTCTTTAACCATTTTGCCGTTACCATGACATTTTGGGCAGGTTTGCTGCACTGAAAAAAAGCCTTGCTGCATGCGCACTTGGCCGTGGCCGCCGCAGGTGGTGCAGGTTACGGGTTGCGTGCCGGGACGTGCGCCAGAGCCTTTGCAGGTTTCACAGGTGGTTTGCACCGGAATACGAATTTTGGTTTCCGTGCCTTTTGCAGCATCTTCTAGGCTAATTTCCATGTTGTAGCGCAAATCAGCCCCGCGATACACGTTGTTGCGCTGGCCACCCGCACGGCTACCAAAAATATCACCAAAAATATCGCCAAAGGCATCGCTAAAACCGCCCGCGCCAAAGCCGCCAGCCCCGGCGCCCATGCTTGGGTCAACGCCAGCATGGCCATATTGGTCATAAGCGGCACGTTTTTGGTCATCAGAAAGCATTTCATAGGCTTCTTTGGCCTCTTTAAATTGTTCTTCTGCTTTTGGGTTATCTGGGTTGCGATCAGGGTGGTACTTCATCGCCAGCTTGCGATAAGCCTTTTTAATTTCTTCCTCTGAGGCATCTTTGTTGACGCCCAGCACTTCGTAGTAATCTCTTTTAGCGGCCATAATCGTTTAGTCGTTAGTTGGTGGTCGTTGGTCGTTAGTTATTAGCGCAAAAGTCGTTAGCACCACTAAGATGCTAACGACTACCGACTAAAAACTAATGACGGCCTTTTAGTCTTTTTTCACTTCTTCAAACTCTGCGTCTACTACATCGCCATCTACCGTTTTTTCACCGTCTTGGCTAGGTTGCGCGCTCTCGGTGTTGGCTTCTGCTTGCTGTGCAGCATAGACTTTTTCACCTAGTTTTTGTGAAGCAGCTGTAAGCGCTTCTGTTTTAGCCTCAATCGCAGCTTTGTCGTCAGATTTTAGCGCTTCTTCCACGTCTTTAATTGCAGCTTCAATTGCATCTTTTTCACTAGCATCTAACTTGTCGCCATGTTCAGTGAGTGATTTTTTCACTGAGTGTACCATGCCGTCGGCTGCATTGCGCGCATCAACCAACTCGCGCAATTTACGGTCTTCGTCAGCATACTTGATGGCGTCTTCTTCCATCTTCTTAATTTCTTCTTCAGAAAGACCAGAATTTGCCTTGATGGTAATTTTGTTTTCTTTGCCAGTGGCTTTGTCTTTTGCAGAAACATGCAAAATACCGTTGGCGTCAATATCAAACGTCACCTCAATTTGTGGCATGCCACGTGGTGCTGGTGGAATATCGCTCAAGTTAAACTGGCCAAGTGATTTATTGGCAGAAGCCATTTCACGCTCACCTTGCAATACTTGAATCGTCACCGCGTTTTGGTTGTCTTCAGCGGTTGAGAACACTTGCGATGCCTTGGTCGGAATCGTGGT
>JAKPIR010000122.1 GCA_029549705.1 Pseudomonadota bacterium
GAATCAATAAGATTATCAGGATTTCCAACCGCTCGTATCGTCGTTAAAAAAATCCCAGGCTTACCTTCAACACAAAATCTAGGATCCACAAGGTCACTAGTCAACATAAGTGCAATTAGATCCGATTTGAATGTAAATCCATAACCATCAAATGAATATATCGGAAGCTTTTCAATTGATCGCCAGACACGACTCTGAAAGTACCTGAACGTCCCATTGATTATCGGATTAGGAGAGGATCTGTTATAGATCGGCAAAATAGGATCAATCTTATATTTAGCGTTACGCGGATTGCTCACAAAATCCATCAAACCAAAACTCGTTTTTGTAAGCATGCTACCGTAACCTTGCCTAGCTTTTGTATCAACCCCAGAAGAAGAGTCTTGCCGCGAATCAATAGCTTGCGCTTGTTTTGAAAATGGAGAATCAAATGGATAGATTAGTGAGCGATCTACGACATCCCACCACTTCTCTAAAACCATCTTGACAAAAATCACATCCTCAGTGCTGGGCATTTTTTCGAAGAATGATGAACTAAACACTTTATCCAGAAAGCTCTCTGAAAAGTGCGATACCTTCACTAGCTCCCGCTTCCAAAATAAACCAATGTCACGCAATTCAAGGTGATACCCACCCCATTCCCTGTTGAGTTCTTCCCCAAGATAGTTGAGGCGTTTGGGCGACCTACTCTTTTCCAGCAAGTCCATAAAAATATACTCTTGTGACGATCGATAATGGAAGGAATACCATTGCCTCAGTAAATTTGAAATATCTTTACCGATAGGAAGCCTGAGGGTGTTAGCAACCTCGCCTTCAATAAAATATTGGATCCGCAAAAGATTGCCATCAAGATCCAAATCATCCCATCGCAATCGATCAATATGCGATCCCAAAATTGGAAAAAGGATCGCCAATTGCCAATATACAGCATGGTAAGTCGTGCCTTTTTTATGCTGAATTCTCAGGAAGGCCAGAGCATCGTCAACAGACTTGAAGGTATATGCCGACTTAATTTTGGTTTTGACTACCTTGTTTACAAGGGGTCTGTTGAGCTGTAGATTGAGCCGCTTTTCATTCACCTTTTCGCGGAACTCTTTAGCACTTTTAAGGGCCTGATCAAAGCTAACTTGGTCAGAGCGTCCCAAATTCACAGTTGAAGATTTGCCATTTAGGCTATATCGCGTCTGGTATGAGAAAACGCTCTCGCCTGACGCCTCAGTATCACCTTCAGACTTCTTCACATATTCATAGCGAACAATCCGCAAGACCCCATCGTAGGTCAATACGCGCCATGGTTTTGCACCACGACCTCGGGACGTTCTCACACTCTGAAGCTCTTCGATTGCAGCGTTGAGCCGCCCATCTGTAGAGAAAGGCGCTGATCCCACTTTGCCACTGTTCGTGCTTTTAGTGGGCACAAAGAGTCCGTCTTCAGGGGGACGGGAATCATCCGAAGTATCACGTATGGCCATGTATTTGCCCTAATTTCAGCCACATTTATACCTTTTTATCACTAATTTTTCACCTTTTTTATCCTCAATAAAACCACACTTGTACTCATATAATCCTTATTTATACCAAAGTAAGAATACTGCAAGCCATTGATTTATAACGTTTTCATTGGATTTTTTCTGTATTTCTTGGCAGAGGTTAGAAAGACGCTTGGTTTGTAGCGCTGTCACCACTTCCACGCCTTGTGTGCTGACATGGGATGCGACACCTTAGTTGGAAGCACAGCCAGACAATCAGGATGAAGTCGCTTTAGACACTGATCATCAACAATCCCGCGACGAATCCATATCGGCAAGCAGACGCTGGCCAGCCATTTCGGAATGGCTGGCACCATTGGCTGATCGTTTATGCGCGGATGGGATAAATGGATTGCAAGTCAACAACATCACAGGCTGACTTTTATTCAGACCACAAAAAGCCACTCCCGCCGAGATGCGGGAGTGGCTTTTTTTTATTGTTATTTTTTTACCGTTCCCCCAATGGTATGAGGAACTAACTTCATCACGTTGAAATGCTTAGTGACCTCAGGCAATCCAGTCAAAAGCCACTAATCGCTCCTTGGTTTTCAGTACTTCACAAGTCCAGTGAATTACGTCTTTGAATATTTAAGCACTAATTCAAGTACTTACTACCTGTATTCGCCCAGTTGGATCTGCAGTGAACCCAGGCTTTATCTCAACTCATCACCCGGAGGATTTAAACAAGCAGACATCACAGCCACATACCTAGGTATCTCGCCCACGTTAGTTCCAACTCAGTATCGAGCCGCAGTTGCTTGAGGGCAGTCCTTTGCCTATTCATTCACCGACTTGCCCTCTTACTCCAGAGTAAGTCCATTTACAGAAAGCATTCCATGAACTCACTAGACATGATTAGCAGCACACCAGACACCACTGCACTGCTAATTTCTTCCATTGACCATATTCCGAATCCTGCAGATGATTCAACCACCCTAGTTGTTGACTATGACGGGTTTGCAGTTCTGCAAGCCGTGGTCTGTGCCCAGCGACATATTGGCGCTATTGCGGCTTCCTACGGACCGCTTTTTACGCTTCAGAATGTTCGCCGTTCCGGTGCACTGATGCCCAGGGTACGCCCTACCCGGTGTGGAACGAAGTTCCTTAAATTACTCTTTAGCCGAGTTT
This sequence comes from Pseudomonadota bacterium, assembly GCA_029549705.1. Classification (GTDB taxonomy): domain Bacteria; phylum Pseudomonadota; class Gammaproteobacteria; order Burkholderiales; family Methylophilaceae; genus Methylotenera. The sequence continues at coordinate 2,658 of JAKPIR010000122.1, forward strand.
GCGATATTCCTGCACAGTATCCCAGCCATACCTTTCCACAGGAAGTTAACCTGCTGGCAACGGTTGCAGACCGCTTTCACCTCGGTGAACTTACCCAGGCAGACTTAATTGGGGATAGCGCCGTCAATGTATGTCAATGTCTGAATGCGGCTGTGGACCATTTACGTCTATCGGCAGTTGATTTGAGTGACAAACGCCTGCGTAGCACCAAAGCCTCACGGAAAAATCTAAAAGGCGGTTGGCGATGGCTTGACCGCATTTTTTCTCGCATTGGCCGTCTGTGTGTTCTACGGTTGGATTTACATATTGCCAAGGATTACGAGTGGGGCGCAGCAAATATGCACGCCTTGTCCTTGGAAGAACTATTTGCCCAGCGCGCAGAGTTCATCAGGCGGCTGTCCAGTATTCCTGGTTTAAATGGAGCCCCACTTGGCTATATTATAAAAAGTGAGTACCAGCTGCGACGTTCACTGCACCATCACGTTTTACTAATAATCGATGGAAACGCGCATTGGCAACATATTGAACTGGCAAAAGCAGTTGGTGAATTCTGGGTCAATGTGATTACCAAGGGGATGGGCACTTACTACAACGTAAATATGCATACAGACCTAGATTCTCCAGACTGTGGCATCGGGATAGTGAGCGCATCTGACATACCGAAAGTACAAGCGCTGAAGACCAAGGTGATTGCATACCTCTGCAAGCCGGACTACCTCGCTCGCCTAGTGATTCCCCGTCGTCACCGGCTGTTCGTGAAGTCTGTAGCAGTTCCTCTCAGAGGGCCCAAG
>JAKPIR010000177.1 GCA_029549705.1 Pseudomonadota bacterium
TAATATTGTCAGTGAATTTGGCCCGCTAAAAATTGATAGTCAACAGCGCATCGTGACGATTGACGGTCAAGAAGTAAAACTGACTGACAAAGAGTTTGATTTAGCCTTATACTTTTTAAGAAATGAAGGTGCGCTACTTTCACGTGTGCATTTAATGCAAGTGGTTTGGGGTTCAAGCTCGGATGTTGAAACCCGTAAAGTCGATGTGCACGTGAGCCATTTACGCACCAAGCTTAAGTTAACCCCAGAATTTGGGTGGAAATTGACCTCAATTTATCAGCAAGGGTATCGTCTTGAACGCAGTCAGTAGGATGAAGCTTTTTATGCGGAGTGTGGCGGTTTTTTGCATGCTCTCATGTGGCTATACCGCTTATGCAGAAGAATCTGCAGCAGAAGCCGCATGGCATTACACGGTAAAACCCAATGATTCATTTGAGTTAATTTACCGTAAATATCTCGCTTCACGCGCGGGCATCGTAAAGTTGTCTTCTCACAATCAGCATCCACTGTCAAAAAAACTGCAGCCAGGGCAGGTGCTGGTTATTCCGGTTGCATTGCTTAAAAAAACGCCAGTGAATGTTCAGGTGCTGGTAGCTTCAGGGGATGTGGTAGCGAGTACGAAGCAGCTGCAAACATCACGTGCAATCAAAGTGGGTGACACTTTAACGCAGGGTGATAAACTCAAAACAGGCAAATATAGTGTGGCGAAGTTACGTTTTGCCGATGGTTCTGTGGTGGATGTACAGCAAAATTCGAGTATTGAAATTCATGCCAGCTATCAATATGCGGGCAAAGAAACTTTTGTGAGTTTATTAAAACTCAATAACGGGCGTACGGAAATTGAGGCGAATCCAAACCACACCGTGGGTAATTCCATGCAAATTGAAACGCCTTCCGCCATTGCGGCCGTGCGTGGCACGCAATTTAGGGTGGCCACAGATGCTGATGTGGCATTGCAGGAAACCATTGAAGGGCAGGTGGCTTTTGCAGGTGCGGGGCAAGAAATACTATTGGCAAAAGGTTTTGGCAGTGTAGTTGAAAAAAATCAGGCACCTTTGCCACCCATTGTATTGCCAGATGCCCCTGATGTGACGGCCTTTAGCCAGCAGTTTGAACAAAACCACGCCAAATTTGCTTTGGTGCCGCAAACAGAAGTAGTTGCCTTTGTCAGCCAGCTTGCGCGTGATGCCGCATTTACCCAAATTGTGCATGAGCAAGTAACGCCTGCTGGGCCAAGTGCTGCACTTTTAATCCCTGATTTGGCGGATGGCCAATATTATTTGCGGCTTAGGGCGCAAGAGTCGCACGGTTTACAAGGCCAAAGCGCAGTGCACGCATTTACTGTGAAAGTGCGTCCGCTGGCTGCGCTTGAATTACTGGCACCCGTTGAGGCTACAAAAATTGCGGATACGCCACTAACTTTTGAGTGGACGCCTAACCCTAACAATGCCATCTATAGCTTGCAAATTGCCCGTGATGCAGATTTTAATCATAAAGTTTATGAGGCCATGACCACGTTGACGCGCGTCACCCTAACGCCTTCATTTGCAAACGCCATGCTGACAGAAGGTGAATATTATTGGCGCGTGACTTCAACGCCAAAAGTGGTGCACAATGAACATCAGGCTGTTGTGAAACAAGACAAAATGTTTTCAAAATCAGGAAGAATTACGCGTGCGCAATAAAACTTAAATTGCCAAATCTTTTTTGCGTTTTCAGTCATCTTCTGATGCAACCTTTTTTGATGCTCTGAAAGCCTTGTAAATAAAGGCTTCCAGAGCATTATTTTTTTCTCGTACATATTTGAGCAGAAAGTGAAGTAATTGTTGATGTTAAAAGCGCACATCAAACGACCATAATGCTAAGCAAAATTGATGTTTGCCAATGCTAAAAATGATTACGCAAGAAAAACGATGTTAAAAAAACTCACGCCAATGGACGACCGTTTATTTACCGCTTTGGTGTTGTCTATCATTGCGGTTACCGTGACCTTGAGCGCAATTTTTACACGTTTTGATAATCTGCATGCGGATTTAGGTCGCTATCTTTCAGCCTCGCCAGCGCCTGCAGATATTGTGATTGTGGCCATTGATGAGCAAAGTTTGAGTGAAATCGGCCGCTGGCCTTGGTCGCGCAACCTGCATGCCAGTTTAATTCATAAGTTACAGGCTGAGCAGGCAAAAGTGATTGGCTTTGATGTTATTTTTTCTGAGCCTGATCATGTCGAGCCTGAAGCTGATGCTGCATTGGCACAGGCAATTAAGCAAGCAGGCAACGTGGTGTTGCCCATGGTGTTAGAAGTACCGTATATGGGTGCGCCCGTTAAATTGACAGAGCCAATCGCACCTTTGCTTGAAGCTGCTGCAGGTTTAGGGCGTGTGCATGTGCCGCTGGATGTCGATGGTATTGCCCGTAGCATTTATCTTTGGGAAGGTATACGCGGGAGTGGTTTGCGGGTAGATGATTTAAGGCGCCATTTCTCTCAAGCAGTATTGGGAGTAGCGGGGCAGCTACCTAACAACATTGCTAATGCGCCGCCGCAAATAAAGCCGAGCGCTGCCAATGCAACATTATTACAAGTGAATAAAACTTTGCTTTCTCTCGATAAGCGCAGGGTCAAGTTTCTAGGCCCACCTGGGCATTTTCAGCGCGTTTCATATCAGCAAGTGCTCAATGGCCAATACCCAGCCCATTTCTTTAAAGATAAAATCGTCATAGTCGGGGCGACTGCGGCAGGTTTGGGTGATGCACTGCCCACGCCAGTATCTGCCTTATCTCAACCTATGCCAGGCGTTGAGTTTCATGCTAATGCCATTGCCGGCATGCGTAGTGAAAATTTAATTCGGCACGTACCCATCTGGTTCAGCTGTATCCTTTTGGTGGTGCTATCTGTGTTGCCACTCTTATTTTTACCTCGACTGAGTCCGTTTAAAGCGCTATGTCTGGTTGCAACGTATTACCTGATGGTGACTTTTTTGGCAATTGCGTTACCGCAATATGTGAATTTATGGGTGCCGCCCGCAGGTGCGCTGGTGGCCATATTGCTGACCTATCCGATTTGGAGTTGGCGTAAGCTCGAATCGGCGCAGGTGTATTTGGATAATGCCCTAAAAGAGTTACAAGCCGAACTCGGGCAATTAGGCGTTGAGAAGGCAAATTTAGAATCCATTCAGGCGCGCGATGAAATGCAGTCACGCATCACAAAGGTTGAAATCACCTCACAGTTTTTGCGTGAATCACAGCAAAAAAGATTAGATACACTGGCGTTTATTTCGCATGACATTCGTGCGCCTTTGGCTTCGGCCATTATGCAGTTAGAAGAAGCTGAAACGGAGACATCGAATAAGCCCGCTGTGCGTGTTACGCAAATGCTGAATCGTGCCTTGAATATGGCTGATGAATTTTTGCAATCCTCACGCGCAGAAATGGTAGATGCCAGCAAGTTTAGCGATATTCAAGTGAATGGTTTGCTACAAGAAGCGCTTGATGACGCTTATACGCTTGCACAAACCAATCACATCAAACTCAATGCAAATTTAAGCGATGCGCCGATGTGGATTAAAGGTAATTATGGTTTGCTTCAGCGTGCAATTGCCAATATCTTATCCAATGCCATCAAGTATTCGCAGCCAAACACAGCAGTGCAAGTCATGTTAACGAAGGTGGATGACGAAATGGTGCTAAAAATTACCGACACTGGGCCAGGTATTCCCCCTGAAAAAATAAGCAAGCTATTTAAGCGCTTCAGCCGTGTAGAAGGGGAATATCAATTGCCTGTGGGGACTGGGCTGGGCTTATATTTTGTTGATGTGACCATTCAAAAACACCACGGCCGCATTTTTGTTGAAAGCATGTTGCATGAAGGCACAACATTTACCATCAAGCTTCCGCTCGTTGCAATCGCTTTTGAAGCGTAATTAAAGTGCGGCAAAACGGCGCATATTGCCGTGCCGGCACTGACAACGAATTTTATTTAAGTTATAATCACTAGCTAAATTTTGTAAAAATTTACAAGCTAAAATTTTAAAACATTTCAGTGCGACTATTATTCAGGAGGCAGTATGGCAAATTTATTAGATCAACTCAAAGCGATAACAACAATTGTGGCTGACACAGGCGATGTTGAAGCGATTAAAGCAGTAAAGCCAGTGGATGCAACGACTAATCCATCATTAGTGTTAAAAGCAAGCCAATTGCCACAATACGCATCTTTAATTGAAACTGCGATTGCCTATGCAAAAGCACAAGGTGGCAGCAAAGCACAACAAGTGGAAAATGCTGCGGATAAACTAGCTGTGTTGATTGGCACAGAAATTACCAAAGTGGTGCCAGGTCGCATTTCAACAGAAGTGGATGCTAAACTGTCTTTCAACGTAGATAAAATGGTGGCTAAAGGTCGCAAACTCATTCAACTATACAAAGACTCTGGTGTTGATAAAAGCCGTGTACTGATTAAATTAGCTTCAACATGGGAAGGCATCAAAGCGGGTGAAATTCTTGAAAAAGAAGGCATCCAATGTAATCTCACTTTATTATTTGGTTTTGGCCAAGCGCGTGCTTGTGCTGAAGCTGGCGTATTCCTGATTTCACCATTCGTCGGCCGTATTCTGGACTGGTACAAAGCAAAAAATCCAGGTACAGAATACACACAGGAAACAGACCCAGGTGTGGTTTCAGTGCGTGCGATTTACCAATACTACAAAGAGCATGGCTACAAAACAGTGGTCATGGGCGCTTCTTTCCGCAACACGGGTGAGTTAATTGCGCTAGCCGGTTGTGACCGCCTAACTGTTTCACCTAACTTGTTGCAAGATTTGGCCGCCACTGAAGGTACTTTGGTGCAAGTATTAAAAGACAATGGCGCAACCAAAACACCACCAGCAAAAATGACTGAAGAAGAATTCCGTTTTGAATTGAACCAAGACCCAATGGCCACAGAGAAGTTAGCTGAAGGTATTCGTGGTTTTGTGGCTGATCAAAACAAACTAGAAGCTGCCTTAAGCGAAAAACTTTAAGGCGCATTCATTTAATTTAGAATTGACACAGACTAGCAGGACATTTATTATAAGTGTCCTGCATTTTTGTAGTCAGTCTTGTCTCAACAAGCATTGTAGTTTTAGAGTTTTTATTCAACGCATTTTAAGTGCGTGAGTAAGTAAGTTTTATCGCTAAATAAGCAATAAATTTGTAACATTCCAATAACTATTAAACGGAGAAACACCATGGCATTAACCCAAATGGCACTAGATTCATTAGATTTTGACGGCACAGTTGCATTAGCAACATTGGTTGCTCCACACGTTGACATCTTAGAAATCGGTACACTATGCATCAAGCACAACGGTATCAAATTGCTTGAAGTATTGCGTGCTAAATTCCCAAACAACAAAATCTTAGTTGACTTGAAAACAGCTGACGCTGGTTTCTACGAAGCTGAGCCATTCTTCAAAGCTGGTGCTGACATCGTGACTGTATTAGGTATTTCTGATATCGGTACAATCAAAGGTGTAATCGATGTTGCTAACAAATACGGCAAAAAAGCACAAGTTGACTTGATCAACGTTGCTGACAAAGCTGCTGTAACTAAAGCTGTTGCTGCTGCTGGTGCACACATCATTGGCGTGCACACTGGTTTAGACCAACAAGCTGCTGGTCAAACACCATTTGCTGACTTAGCATTGGTTGCTGGTTTGAACTTAGGCGTAGAAATTTCAGTAGCTGGTGGCGTTAAAGCTGCAACAGCTGCTCAAGTACGTGACGCTGGCGCGACAATCATCGTTGCTGGTGCTGCAATCTACGGCGCTGCTGATCCAGCTGCTGCTGCTGCAGAAATCACAAAAATTGCTCACGGTTAATTAAACCTGACATCAATAAGCAATTATTGAGATGAGTAATTAAAAACCCGACCCAGTAATGTGTCGGGTTTTTTTATCATAAATTTTTTGCATCACATTAGATTAAATAAGGAAATATCATGAGCAGTAGTCAAAAATTGATTTTAGATAAATTAACCAGCATTTTGGCTGAAACTGATAATTCAAAATCAGCAGAACTTTTAAAGTTAGTTGAAGGTGCAGGCCGTACATTTATTGGTGGCGCGGGTCGTTCTCTACTGGTTTCACGCTTTTTTGCGATGCGTTTGGTGCATGCAGGTTACAACGTGAGCATGGTCGGCGAAGTGGTGACTCCAGCTATTAAAGCGGGTGATTTATTGATTTTGGTATCAGGTTCTGGTGGTACTGAGACCTTGTTGCCATTTGTGAAAAAAGCAAAATCAGTGGGTGCTAAACTGGCCGTGATTTCCATGAAAAAATCTTCTCCAATGGCCGATGTGGCTGACTTGGTGATTCAAATCGGAAACGATAATAGCTTTCCGCTAACTAAAGGCATGCCAATGGGCTCACAATTTGAGCTTTCAACGTTAATCTTTTTAGAAGCCACCATTGCTGATTTGATTTTTGCAAAAGATTTAACTGAAGAAGGCATGCGCGCCATTCACGCAAATCTTGAGTAATGCAATTGCGCAATTGACCGCTTGAAAACTCAATATCACACGTGTTTGACTATGGGCGAACACTTATATGCAAAGGCACGATGATGTGATTTTTTAACGCGTTTTTTGCACAAACCTTTTACGCTGCCCTGTAAGCCTTGTAAATAAAGGCTTGCAGGGCAGCGTTTTTTTCTCGTAGCTATTTAGCAACTTATAAACCATTTTTATCCGATTTTTTCAGTGTTGCGGCTTGATGAAGTTTGGCACTTATTTTTATTAAATTAGTCTCATCAATACGCAGTTCAAATTAAGTTCGATTTTTACAATAGGGTTGAAAAAAGGAGAATAAGAATGGCTGTCATTGATCGTGTACTGGTGGGTGAGGCGCTAGTGATTGAAAATCGCCCAAATTTAGAAAACTGTCCGGATTTACGTAATGTGGCGCATATTGATTTGATTATGGGGCCGCGCGGTAGTACTGCTGAAGAGGCATTTTGCCGCACCTTGACCGACCAAAAAGTAGGCGTGAATGGTTTGTTGGCGTTAATTGCGCCTAATTTGCCCTGTAAACCTGCAACGGTGATGTTTAACAAAGTCACCATCAAAAATGAAAAGCAGGCAGTGCAAATGTTTGGCCCTGCGCAACATGGGATTGCCAAGGCGGTGATGGACTGCGTGGTGGATGGCACCATTCCTAAAGACGAAGTGGATGATGTTTTTATCTGCGTGGGGGTGTATATCAGCGCGAGGGCGGATATGGATGAACGCGTACAAGAATGGAACTACTTAGCGATGAAGCAAGCCATTAAGAACGCAGTGAATCGTGAACCTAAACTAGAGACGATTTTAGCGAAATATCAAGAAACCAGACACCCATTCCAAGCGAAGTAAGCGGTGGGCGTGCGAGCGTTAGGTGCTATTGAGCTGATTTAAAACTTGAATAAAACCCAACTTGTCTGTTGGGTTTTTCTTGTACATTAAATTGCTTACTGGACATTAAATCGTTATAGTTCAGCCAGTTGTACTGCGGTAATTTGTTGTTGATGTAAGGCGGTGGCAATGAGCGCATGCTGAATGCCTAGCGTTTTCAGTGCTTTTAAATCGTCAATATTTCTGACGCCACCGGCTGCAATCAGGTTTTGATGGTGCGCCCGTGCTTTAATCTCCATCATCAAGGGCATATTCACGCCCGCATTCACACCTACATTTTCCAGCGACATGACGATGACATCTTGTGGCCAATAATCATTGTTGATGAGCAACTCGGCTGGGCCAACATAGCCCTGAGGAAAAAAGTCCAGCGATAAAATATGTGGCTGTTCAGCCAGATTCAAACTTAAATAATGTTCAATGGTTGCAAAGCTTTCACTAGCAATGACGGGCCGCACATTTAGCGCTTGCCAATCATGTAGCGCTGTGTTGTTACTAATGCCTGCGTCCACCCAAAGGCTGAGTTGAGGAAAATTTTTTGCAATCGCTTCAATAACCCTGAAATTTGTCGTGTATTGCGCCTCTAATTTTTGAATGGCATTTAAGTCTGCGATATATAATTGTGTAAATGGTATAAAGTCGAGCAAAGCTTGGACGATGACTAGCGGGTCATGCGAATTACACAGTGTGGATTGGATGGGCTGATATTGTTGTCTTTCACCACTTTTCGCATGCACTACAACGCCGTTTAACAGATCAATCACTGGAATTATTTGCATCATCTCACTCATGAAAGAAAAACAAGAAAAATTATTCGTCTGCGAGTTTATCACTGGTGGCGGTTTAAGTGATGAAACGCTGCCTGAATCTCTGGTAAGAGAGGGCGCGATGATGCGTGATGCCTTACTGCGCGATTTACAGGCACTCAATCAATACGCTCTGATTACCCTGCATGATGCACGATTGCCGCAATCTTCACTCGTCAGTAAGCGTATTACGGTTGATGCTGGTGCGTTTAAAAAGACCTTTAAAAAAGCCCTTAAACAAGCCGATTTGGTTTGGCTCATCGCGCCTGAAACCGATGGTGCTTTACTTGAGCTGACTGAGCTATGTCTAGCCGAAGAAGACAAAGCGCAGGGCGCCCAATTTCTAGGCTGTGGGTTTGATGCCACGCTAATTGGTACCAGTAAAAGCCTAACGTTTGATACGTTGCAAGCGGCAGGCATCCATACTTTGCCAGTGTATTCGGGTGAGGATTTGATTCAGCCAGCTTTTTTTGAAGAAATTTCAGCGTTAAACGTAGCCAGATGGGTGGCAAAACCTGAAGATGGTGCAGGGTGCGAAGGCATTCGTTTGTTTGATTCACTCGCCGCATTACGAGACTGGCTGCTAGAAGACCAACGTTATTTAATGTATTTTGCACAGCCTTATCAACCTGGCATTAACGCGAGTTTTGCATTTTTAAGCGGTGGTGGCGGTCAAGCGTGGCTACTTTGCTGTAATGAGCAGCATATCAGCCAAGCTGATCAGTTTTTTAAGCTGACGGGAATAACCGTCAACGGCATGACGGCTTACTGGCAGCGTTTTGAAACTCTGATGCGTAAGCTTGCTAAAGTGCTACCCGATGCGCTGGGTTATGTGGGCGTTGACGTGATTATTGACCCTATATCGAATCGCATCGATGTGATTGATATTAACCCGCGTTTAACGAGCAGTTATGTAGGGTTAAGCGAGGCAATGGGCTGTAATGCGGCCAAATTGATCCTCGATAGTCAGTGCGATGCACATTTTAAAATGCCGCACATACAAAAAAATATCGTTGAGATTCAATTTTGAAAAACACTTATGTGATGGGTTGGGATATAGGCGGCGCACATCTCAAGGCGGTGCTGCGTGATGCAACAGGCAGGGTGCGAGCAGCCAGGC
>JAKPIR010000181.1 GCA_029549705.1 Pseudomonadota bacterium
CGTCAACCGTTAAAAACAATGCAGAAAATGCCAAGCAGGCCAATCAACTCGCTGCGAGTGCCTCTAGTGTTGCGATAAAAGGTGGCGAAGTCGTTGGCCAGGTGGTGAACACCATGAGCTCCATCAACGAAAGCGCTAAAAAGATTGAAGACATTATTTCAGTCATTGACGGCATTGCCTTCCAAACCAATATTTTGGCACTCAATGCTGCGGTTGAAGCAGCCCGTGCCGGTGAGCAAGGTCGCGGTTTTGCTGTAGTAGCAGGTGAAGTGCGTAACCTCGCACAGCGTTCAGCTTCAGCCGCCAAAGAGATTAAAGAACTTATCACTGATTCTGTCAGCAAAACTGCTGAAGGCACCGTGCAAGTAGAGAATGCCGGTAAAACCATGCAAGAAATTGTGAGCTCAGTTCAGCGCGTGACTGACATTATGGGTGAAATCACAGCGGCTTCTATTGAACAAAGTGCCGGAATTGACCAAGTCAACACTGCCATCACCAGCATGGATGAAGTGACTCAACAAAACGCTGCCTTGGTGGAAGAGGCTGCCGCAGCTGCTGAATCTTTAGTGGAGCAAGCAACCTCTTTGATGGACACTGTCAACGAGTTTAAGTTGGGTGGTGGAAGCCAAGTCAACAATAACCGCCGTGCAAGCAACAGCCCGATGCGCAGAGCAAGCCCAGCGGTGAGCAACGTTGTGGCTAAGGGTAACTCTGACACCAAGTTTTCATTTGCAGATGCCACACAAGCCCATATTAAATGGAAAAACCGTTTAGTGAACTATGTTTCAGGTAATTCAGATGAACATTTAGAAGTTGACAAAGTTTGCCGTGATGACCAGTGTCCGCTAGGTGGTTGGATATATGGAGAAGCACGTAAGCATGCGCATTTGCGTGAGTTTAAAGAGCTTAAAACGGCCCATGCTGAATTTCACCAAAGTGTGGGCAATATTGTTCAGCACGTGCACGATAACAAACAAGCCGAGGCACGCAAATTATTAGGGGCTGATTTTTCAAAAACCTCTAAACGCACCATTACGGCAATTCAAGACATTGAATCTGTTGTGAACGCAAATAGTGTAAACCATCTTACAACGGTAAGAAAAAATGGTACCGATGATGGTGAATGGGCAGAGTTTTAGAGTACTGAATTGCTGGTTTTCAAAAGGGGAAATTGAAGATGAAAAAACGCTTAACTGAATGGACAAAGCTAACAATAGAAGCGATGAGAATTTGGTCATCTTCAATGATGGGATATGAATTTTAATTGGTATCTACTCAATAATTTTTGAATTAAAAAATGCATACCAATAAACATAAAGTCGTCGTAGCTGCCGCTGCAGGTATTAACTTGGTAATTGGGGTGCTTTATGCGTGGAGTATCTTTAAAGAAGCTATTGTTACTTCAATCAATACAGGCGGCCCCAATGCTTTTCATTGGAACGCAGCATCCATCAATGACCCATATGCCTTATGTTGCCTAGTTTTTGCGATTGTGATGGTGCCAGCAGGGCGCATGCAAGATGCGATTGGGCCAAAAAAAGTAGCATTATTAGGTGGTTTGCTCGGTGCTATCGGGTTTGTGCTTATTGCAAATTCAGTTAATTATTGGGTGTGGATGTTGGGTTTTGGTGGTTTGGTAGGTGCTGGCATTGGCTTTGCCTATGCGTCAACTACACCTGCAGCACTCAAGTGGTTTGCACCAAATAAAAGTGGTTTAGTCACAGGCATTGTAGTTTCTGGCTTCGCGCTGGCTTCCGTGTATATTGCACCGCTAGCGAGTCATCTTGTCATTGTGTATGGCATAAATAAAGCGATGCTTTTCTTTGCGTTGCAGTTTTTCTTGCTGATTTCACTACTTTCATTTTTGCTACATACGCCGCCACATGGCTATGTGCCACCAGGTTTTGAAGAAAGGCGTGCGGCAAGAAACGATAGAAAACGTGATGCAATGTCGCATCTTGATGAAGATGTGCTATCGCCTTTGCACGTGTTGAAAGAGTCAAGATTTTGGGTGTTATGGCTACTGCTTTTTATTGGCGCAGGCGCTGGCCTCATGGTGATTGGTAATTTAAAACCGCTCGCCAAACTAAGTATGGGTGAATTAGCTTATTTGGCAATTGTGATTTTAGCGGTGGGTGATGCCGCTGGGCGTATTTTAACTGGCGCACTTTCTAATCACTTTGGCCGCAGAAATGTGTTAAGTGCAGCTTTTTTTCTGCAAATGATGCTGATGTTTGGCGCATTTTCTTTATCACAATCAGGCAATGCAATATGGATAGTGCTGGCTGCGACATTTATTGGTATGAGCTATGGTGCTAATTTAGTGCTGTTTCCAAATTATGTGAAAGATTTTTGGGGTATGCGGCACTTTGGTGCAATTTACGGCATGTTGTTTACCGCTTGGGGTGTTGGGGGTTTTGTCATGATTAAAGTGGCAGAAAAATTGACGGTGAATTCAGGTTCTAGTTTTCAG
>JAKPIR010000193.1 GCA_029549705.1 Pseudomonadota bacterium
GCATCAACCAAGCCTATTTAGAGCGTGGTGACTTGAATGTTGAATTGCTGGGGCGCGGCTTTGCCTGGCTAGACACCGGCACTCACGAAAGCTTGCTGCAAGCTAGCCAGTTTGTGGAAACCATCGAATCGCGCCAAGGCTACAAAATCGCATGCTTAGAAGAGATTGCCTATAACAACGGCTGGTTGAGTGCGGATGATTTGCGTCGCACAGGGCAAAGCCTAAGCAAAAACAGCTATGGGCAATATCTCTTGGCCTTGCTGCAAGGAGGTCACGCATGAAGCAAAACCCTATATATGTCACCCAGCCTTACCTGCCCCCGCTGGAAGAATTCACCCCTTATTTAGAACAAATTTGGGCGAATAAAACCCTCACCAATGGTGGCCCTTTTCACCAACAACTTGAGCAAGCCTTGGCCGAATACCTAGGCGTGCCGCATGTAGCATTGTTTTCTAATGGCACCTTGGCGCTTATTACCGCGCTACAAGCCCTGCGCGTTACGGGTGAAGTCATCACCACGCCTTATTCATTTGTCGCCACTGCGCACTCTTTGCTATGGCACAACTGCAAGCCGGTGTTTGTAGATGTAGAGCCAAACACCCTGAACATAGACCCAGCCAAAATCGAGGCCGCCATCACCCCCCAAACCACCGCCATCATGCCCGTGCATTGCTATGGCAACCCTTGCGATACCGCGGCCATTCAAAAAATTGCCGATAACTACAACCTGCGCGTTATTTACGACGCAGCCCACGCCTTTGGCGTACAAGATGCGGGCGGCAGCATATTGCGCCACGGTGATTTATCCGTTCTCAGCTTTCACGCCACCAAAGTTTTCAACACCTTTGAAGGCGGCGCCATCATCTGCCCCGATGCCAAAACCAAAACCCGCATCGACCAACTGAAAAACTTCGGCATCGTGGATGAAACCACCGTCGTTGCCCCTGGCATCAACGCCAAAATGAGCGAAATCAACGCCGCCTTTGGTCTGTTGCAACTCAAACACATGCCGCAAGTGCTGACGCGCCGTTCCGAAATTGATGCCCGCTACCGGGCACAATTGGCTGGCGTCAAAGGCATACGCTGCCTACCCCAAGGCGGGCAAACCGCTGCCAACTTCTCTTACTTTCCTGTGCTGGTGCAGCCCGACTATCCATTAAGCCGCGATGCTCTCTACGACAAACTGAAAGAGCAGGGAATTTATGCACGGCGTTACTTTTACCCCCTGATTACCGATTTCCCCATGTACCGTGGCTTGCCATCAGCAGCACGAGCCAATTTAATCGTGGCAGCGAAGGCGGCAGAACAGGTATTGTGCTTGCCGATTTACCCGAGTTTGATGGACGAGCAGCAAGGGCGGGTGGTTCAATTTGTAGCGGAGGCACAGGCATGATAGGCGCCATCATGCAACCCTATTTCTTTCCTTATATAGGTTATTACCAATTAGCCTATGAAGCAGAGAAATTTGTTTTCCTCGATGATGTGAATTTCATCAAAAAGGGATACATCAATCGAAATGCTATTTTGCTGCAAGGGCGGCGCTATGAATTTTCCGTGCCCGTTTCAAAAGTCAGCCAAAACCGTCATATTAATGATCACAACTACACAGGCGAGTTCGAACAGTTTCTATCACTGATAGAGCGGGCCTATAAAAAGGCTCCATTTCTTTCAGATGTTTTTCCGATCATCCAATCGGTAGCGTTAGCCCCAAATCAAAATGTTGCAAAAAAGAATGCAGATAGCATTACTTCTATATTTACATATCTAAATATTTATAAAGACTTTTCATTTGCATCAGATAATAATCTGGATGGCGAATATAAAGGCCAAGAACGGATATTGGCACTTTGTCAAAAGCTTGGAATAAATCGATACCGTAACGCCATTGGCGGACGGGAGCTTTATGACCTCGAAAGCTTTAATAAAAATGGCATAGAACTAAAATTCATCGAAACACAATTGA
>JAKPIR010000229.1 GCA_029549705.1 Pseudomonadota bacterium
TTAGCGCAGGGTCAAGTTTTATCAGAATATGACGTTATGGTAGAGAAGGGTGATTTAACGCAATTGCCAGCGGGCGTGTTTACCGAGCAAGCGCAGGCTGTTGGTCGCAGTGTGCAAATATCAATGACCGCTGGCACAGTGCTCAGGCAAGAAATGCTCAAAGTGACGCCTGTGGTGCAGCAGGGCCAAACGGTAAAGCTATTTACTTCAGGCAATGGCTTTTCAATCTCGGCTGAAGGCCAGGCGCTTGCAAAAGCCAATGAAGGCCAAGTGACGCAGGTAAAAGTTGCGAGCGGCAAAGTGATTTCAGGCATTGCACGGCAGGGCGGGCAGGTGGAGGTCGCGTTTTAGTGCAATGGATGGCATGCGTTTTAACCAAATGGTAAGAAAATAAAAAAATATTACAAACCATTAAAGTTCGCTTAAACTATGCCGATAAGAACACTATGGATACCAAACAATTGGTATTTTAGAATGAAAAATAAGGATCAATGCCATGAACATTAATGACTCAATTAAAAGCAAAGCAGGGATTACCGCGGATAAAACGCAGCTTGAAAAACCTGCCGCCAAACCTGCGCAAACCGCTAAAGGTGCTGCCACGCCGGTAGTTGCCGGTGAGAGTGTTACGCTGTCATCCCTTTCAGCTCAGGTTAAATCTTTTGAAGCTGAAGCGACTGCTGGTGTATTTGATGCAGAAAAAGTACAAGCGATTAAATCAGCAATTTCGAGCGGCCAATTTAAAGTGGACTCAGAGAAAGTGGCTGACGGTTTAATTCAAACAGTGAAAGATTTAATTTCAGCTAAAAAATAATACGCAACCACGTATTGTTTTAGGCATTATTTTAAAACGGTGAATAACAATGAACGCCTCAAAACCAGTGCAAATTTCGTTTGAGCAAGATGTGAGCTTAGTGAATCGCTTGCTAGAAGAGCTCACCACAGAGCAAGCAGCTTTGGTAAAGGGTGATATTGCAACGGTAGAGGCAATTATTGACCGCAAATTTTTACTGTTACAACAACTGAGTACGGTAGCCAAAAACCGCTACGAGCAATTGTCTTTGCATGGCTATCAGGCCAATGAATCTGGCATGCTGGCTTGGGTTAAACAGCAAGCCAGTACCAATGTACAAAAGGCGTGGGATCAATTTCAAAAAACTTTGAGCACCACCAAAGAAACCAACCGATTAAATGGCATTTTAATCAACAAACATTTTAGCCGTAATCAGCAAATGTTATCGCAACTGCAAGGCAAACCAGAAGCCGGCAGCATGTACGGCAAAAATGGCCAAGCCAGAACATCACAAGCGAATCAATCTGTATTGATGGCATAGCGTTGAATTTACGCTTTTCTGAATGAAGAAAAGTGTAAATTGTTTTGCTAAATCTTATTTTGCTAAACCTTAAGTTTAGCCACTTCTGCACTCAAAATCTTTAAGTCAACCTGCCACATCAATTTGGTTTTTTAGTCTCATACAAAATCATAATCGACACACGGCGATTTTTGGCGCGGCCTTCAGCAGTTTCATTTTCACTGATGGGTTGCGTTGCGCCAAAGCCTGTGGCGCTGAGCCTGTTTTCGGCAATGCCAAAGCTATTGAGCATGCGCACTACGCTACTGGCGCGCACGGCGGAGAGTTCCCAGTTTGAATAAAAAGCAGCGCTGTGCATGGGTGAGTTGTCGGTATGGCCTTCAACTTGCATAAAGTAGGGCGTGGCTTTGAGTTTATCAGCAATCTGCTGCATCAGCGGCTTGGCAGCTTCTGAGAGGTCGGCCGAACCGGTTTCAAAGAGTAATGAGTCGTTAATATCAATGCGCACACCGCGATTGTTCTGCACCACTGTTACTTTGCCTGCGCCAATTAGCGGCGAGAGCTGGCTTGAGAGATCCAGCCCCGTTTTTACCATGGCTTCACGCTCTTTGCGCTGTTTTTCAGCATAAATATGCGAAAGCGGTAAGGG
>JAKPIR010000238.1 GCA_029549705.1 Pseudomonadota bacterium
GGCGACTGCGGAAGGCGTGAAGACTTACAAGAAATAAGCTTATCTTTACTCGTCATTCCGTGCTTGACACGGAATCCAGCTAAAATTAAAAATCAACGCGCTTTGCGCGTTACTGGATGCCAGCTTTGGCTGGTATGACGGTGATTAAATAAGGCGTGCAATTTAACAATTGCACGCCTTATTATTTGTTTTTGAGGGCTAAAAATTGCCCGAGAGATTTTCAGTGCCCTGCGAGCCTTTATTTACAAGGCTTGCAGAGGAGGTTAAAAGATTTGTGTTGTAAGGATGGACAAATTTATACGCATTAAGTTTGTAGTTTTAAGGTGCTTCCGCAGGTAATTTTTTGCCCTGTTTAATCAAGTCCACTGCCTGAGCGAAACGTTTATGAAAGGTACTTTCAGTAAGTGTTGTCGCTACATTTAACGTCAAACGACGTTTTGTTACAACTGTTACTTTCATGTCTTCTTCAGTGATGGGCATAATCCAAGCCCCCATCACGGCACCATAAGACACCATATTCATTCCGCTACTTGTGAGCATATATTTTTCTTCTTTATGCTCTTCAATTGCATCAGCACCTTCCCATCTAAACACTGTTTTTGCAATATCCCATGCTTGCGCTTCGGTGACTGGATAGTTCTTAGTAGTGCCTTCAGAGCCACTTTCTTTGGCTTTTACCACGTCTTGCATGGTAGAGCAGCCCGATGTGATTAACGTTAATACAACAAAAGCTACGCACATTAATTTCTTTGTAATGTTCATTATTATTCTTTCAATAGTTATTTGTTTTGAGTGGTAAGCCTAGGAATGTGAGAAGTTAACAGAGCTGAAAGAATAAATCTATGAAAAGAAAGTTTTTTTACAATTATTAAGCAATCATTATTAAAAATTCCCCGAGCAATTTTCACGGCCCTGCGAGCCTTTATTTACAAGGCTTGCAGAGGAGGTCAAAAGGGTTGTGTCGATTTGAAGTGAAAAAATCAATAATTTTTATAAGGCGGATTAGGAAAAAATTTACTTATAACTTATCCACGATTACATTTCAGCGAGGCTACGCCTGCTAGATATTTGAAGTGCTAAAGGAGTGATTAAACTAACGCACTTACTTATTAGTCGGCGGCACATATCCACTCGCCGTATCCGCACCCTCACCAAAAAAGTATTTTTCAGTTTGCTCGGTTAAATATTTACGGGCAGATGGGTCGGCCAAGCTTAAGCGATTTTCATTCACCAGCATGGTTTGTTGTTTTAGCCAGTTAGCCCAGGCTTCTTTTGAAACATTCTCAAAAATACGTTTGCCCAAGGCGCCAGGGTAGGGAGGAAAATCCAAACCATCTGCTTCTTTGCCAAGTTTGATACATTTTACGGTGCGTGCCATTGTTGTGCCTTTGAGTATTCAATAAAACCACTATGATAGCGCAAGCCTTTAAGCGGCGCGAGTACGCATGGTATCATTCGGCAAATTGTTTTTGATGAAGGTTGAACATGGAAAGTCCATTTAAAGGTAAAACAGGCTTAAGCCGCTTGGTGAATGCATTTGGGTATTCGGTTGAAGGGTTTAAGGCCGCTTTTAAGCATGAAGATGCGTTTCGGCAGGAGGTTTTCTTGTCGCTTATATTGGTTCCGCTAGGGCTTTATTTGGGCAAAACAGGCGTGGAAAAAGCTTTGCTCGTCACAGTGATTTTGTTGGTACTGATTGTCGAGTTATTCAATTCGGCGATTGAGGCGGCGGTAGATCATACTTCTTTAGAGCGTCATATTTTAGCCAAACGCGCAAAAGATATTGGCAGTGCCGCCGTATTTGTGGCGCTGGCGATTGCTGTCATTGTTTGGGGGCTGGTGTTGTTTTTGTAGGAGCGGTCAGTGACCGCTCCTACAGCTATCGCTTAAAAATCCGCACGAAGCCCCAACAAGACTGAGCGCTCGCCTGCAGGTGAAATATCTTTCAAGAATGACGTATGTTCACGAATTTCTTGATTGAGCAGATTTTTGGCCTTGGCAAATAGCTCAACATGCACTTTGGTGGGGAGCTTATAAGTTACTGTTGCGCTCACATCTGTATAGCCATCGGTTTTCAATTCATTGGGTGCCGTGCGATTTTGACTGAATGCGTGCAGTACATCCAGCCTAGCGCCAAGCGCATTTTTTTGATAACGCAAGCCAGCGCCCAACCGTAGCGGGGTGATGCGTGGCAATGCATCGCCATTGTCTCGATTTGTAGCGCGCACATAATCGCCACGCAGCGTTAAATCGAGATGGTCCACCAAGTTGAATTTGCCTTCAGCTTCTATGCCCTTAAAGGTGGCAGCAAACATGCTGAATTGCGCTTCAGGTAAAATATTTTCACCAGACAGGTCTGCAACACCGTCACCATCTAAGTCGTCAGGATTGAGTTCGCCATCAACACCGCGCGTATTGCCACTATCAAGCAACCCTAAAAAGCGACTAAAGCGTGTGTAATAGGCGCCAACGCTGAATGAATTTTTGCCGTCTTTCCAGCGAATTTGTGCATCAATGCCATTTGAGCGTTCTTTACCAAAATCAAGATTGCCGACTTCATATTGCCCCGTCGCCAAGTGTGCGCCATCGGCATAAAGCTCAAAATAGCTTGGTGCGCGTTCGTTATGCGACAAATTTGTCGCAAAAGACCAGTTTGGGTTAAAGCTATAAAGCCCACCAAGTGCATAACTGTAAGGCGTAAAACCGCTATTTTGCCCTGCGCCAAATTTAGCGTTGGTACGCGAATCTACATTTACGCGTTCCACACGCCCGCCAAAACTCAGTTTTAAATGGTCAATCGGGAGCTCTTCGTACAGATAAACGGCCTTATTTTGCGTGCTGACCCCTGGTACAAAGGCTTCATCCCCTAGGGCTTCAAAATCTGTGTTTTGAAACTGAAAGCCGACAACACCTTCAATATTGCCGATTTTTGCATGGCCAAGTTCTAAACTGCCTTCCACACCTTCATTTTTAAAGGTCGTGCCCACTGCACCGTCTTCAATTTCTTGATGTTGATAGTCCGTGTAGGCCATGCGTGCTTTTACGCGATTGATGACATTACCTAACTCTCTGAATTCGGTTGCCACATCAACGCGGTCGCTACGCATATCTGCGCGTACAGCTTCTTCAGCCACGGTACCGTAGTTATTTCTAAATGCTGAGTATGAAGCGCCTAAATAGCCGTTATCAAAAATAAAAGACGCGCCTAATGCGCCGCCCTCGCCACTGGCGCTACTGTTGACAAGCTTGCCACGGTTTTCACGCGGCGTGCCGTCCGCACGGTTTTTTCGGGCTGAAACAGCATAGCCGTCAATATCCGTATCGCTGGTTTTGCGGGTGTAGGCGTCAGCGTGAACTACCAGCGCACCATAACCCACATCCACCACGCCCGCTAAATTATTTTGGCTTTCCGCGCCACCGACTGAACCTTCCACGCGGCCGGTAACGCCATCGAGCGACTCTTTAGGAATGCGGTGGTCAATCGCGTTGACCACGCCGCCAACGGCACTGCCGCCATACAGCAAGGCAGCAGGGCCACGTACCACGTCAATCTGCTCAATAATCAGCGGGTCAATCGTCACTGCGTGGTCAAAACTTAAGCTTGATGCATCGAGCACACCAACACCATTTTGCATGATGCGTACCCGTTCAGCATCAAGCCCACGAATCACCGGACGCGATGAGTTTGGCCCAAAACGTGTGGCCGCAACGCCAGGTATGCCATTGAGCGTATCGCCAAGGGTACTTTCGCGGCGGTTCGCTAATTCGCGCCCGTTTAAAATGGAAATTGGTACCACCAGCGCGTCAGAACCGACCCCCAGTGGATTGCCAGTGACTGAGATGGTGGATAGTTCAAAAGCTGCTGTGTCGTTCGGCAAGGGCGCTTCTGCCTTGGCGTTTTCAATAAACAGGCAACTCAGCGCCAAAAATAGCGTATTCAATGCAAATGCAGGGCGCACTTGCTTTAAGTGATGTTTTTTCATGGGAAAGCCTCAAAAAAATAGCATAAGCCCGGCGGTTGATTAAACGTGCCGAGAAAAAAATTAAATGCTGATGTTTTGAGGTGGGGCGCGCGCTGTATAAGCGGTTAAAAGAGATGGTTGAAGATTAGAACGGCTACTGGAGTTGAATTCAAAACGGGTTTCAAAAGCGTGTAGCACAAAAACTTGCGGCTGCAGGCCGCTGGCGACTTGCGCATAAGCAATACATTGCCCGCATTGCTCAGCCGCCGTATTTTTATCTTGCTGTTGATGTTTTTTGTTATCCGAAAAGTGGCTGATTTCATGCGTAGCCACGCCTATTTGCGTGAAGGCAAATAGAAAAATCAGCAAAAATTGTATGACGACACGTTGCAACATAGGCTTATGGTAACAGCTTAACTAAGCGATATAAACTAGAATAATGCCTTAATAAAATGGCTACCATACAGATAAAGGTAATAAAACAGACATAGCAATGGTGGCAAAATAAGGCCGCGAAAAATTAAAATAGACTTTTTAGCGAGTTTGTTGAGGTAATAGGCAGATAAAACAATGGCAATATTGATTGCAAAAGTAAACCCATAAAAAGGCAGTAATCGTTTAAAGTAGGTGCCGAAATTGCACTCACCCTGTAAATCAAGAGTGCAGGGTACTTCGCCCCAAAATATGATTCCAACGAGAAATGTTCCGGCATAAAGTGCTAATAAAATAACAATGAAATATTTTTCAGTGTCAGATAGCGCCTCGTAGTTTTGCGGCATTCAACGCTCCTTAAAAAAGTGCTATGTTTTTTTGTAGCTATAAAGAATAAAAGGCTAGCTCATAAAAAGCTAGCCTTAAATCAAAACGGTTTAAAAAATTAAGCAGCGAAATTGCTGGCTGCAAAATCCCAATTCGCTAAAGAAGTTAAGAAGGTCTCAACAAATTTAGCCCGTGCATTACGGTAGTCAATGTAATAAGCATGTTCCCACACATCAATGGTTAATAAGGCTTTGTCAGCAGTAGTCAGTGGTGTGCCAGCAGCTCCGGTGTTTACAATATCAACAGAGCCATCAGGTTTTTTCACGAGCCACGTCCAGCCTGAGCCAAAATTGCCGACAGCTGAAGCCTGAAAGGCTTTTTTGAATTCATCAAAAGAACCCCATTTTTTGTTAATCGCATCAGCCAGCGCGCCTGTGGGTGCGCCGCCGCCATTTGGTTTTAAGCTGTTCCAAAAGAACGTGTGGTTCCAAACCTGTGCAGAGTTATTGTAAATACCACCTGAAGATTTTTTGATGATGTCTTCTAAGCTTGCATTCTCAAACTCTGTGCCTACGATAAGGTTATTGAGGTTAGTGACGTATGTTTGATGATGTTTGCCGTAATGGTATTCAAATGTCTCTTCAGAAATGTGTGGAGCTAACGCATTTTTTGCAAAAGGTAGAGCAGGTAAAGTATGAGCCATAGTATTTCCTTAGGTAAAAAAATTTTGAATATCTATTTTGCCATAATAACTTGGTAAATTAGTAGGGTATTTGCATTTAGTGATGATTATTTTTTTATATTATTTTTTCTTAGCTCGCGGGTGGGCATTGTCGTAGATTTTAGCAAGATGCTGAAAATCCAGATGCGTATAGACTTGCGTGGTGCTAATATTGGTGTGTCCCAGCATTTCTTGCACAGCACGTAAATCTTGGCTGGATTGCAGCACATGCGTAGCAAAGCTGTGGCGCAGCAAATGCGGATGCATGTCGGTGTTGATGCCTTGTTTGATGGCCCATGCTTTAACGCGATATTGCACAGCGCGCGGTGTGATGCGCATCCCTTGCTGCGTCACAAACAGGGCGTTTGGGTTAGCTTCAGAAATTTTAATGAGCGCACGCTGCTGCAGCCAGGATTGAATGGCTTTGATGGCGTGGCTACCCATTGGCACAATGCGTGTTTTATTGCCTTTACCCGTGACAGTAACCGTGCCTTCAGAAAAATCTAAGCGGTCAATATCTAAATTGACCAGCTCTGATAGACGTAAGCCAGAAGAATAAAACAGCTCTAAAATCGCGTGGTCTCGCTGATCCAGCAGGCTTTCCCCTTGGATGTCAACAAACTGAACCGCTTGGTCAGTGGAGAGCGCTTGCGGCAGTGTTTTAGCAGATTTTGGTGCGCGCAAACCAAACACAGGGTTTTGCGTAAAACCTTTGTGGTGGATGAGGTAGTTAAAAAACCCGCGCCATGCCGAAAGCGCACGCGCGATGGTTTTGCTACTTAATCCACGGCTGTGTAGCGCTGCAATAAAACGCCGAATTTGCGTATTTTGAATGGCTGCAAAGTCGGTATCTTGCGCCAGCCCTTGCAGTAGCTGAATGTCACGCGTGTAATTTTTGAGCGTGTGTGCACTTAAGCCGCGCTCAAAAGTTAAATGTTGCAGGTAGTCATCTAAGTGAAGCATTCCTTCTTAGGGCGCAGCGTTACGCAATATATTGATGCAGGGCGGCGCTAACGAACTCACCAATGCGTTCTAAGTACATGAGCCCCATGTCAGCTTTAAAACGCTCGGCATCGGCTGCGCCCAACATCAATACGCCAAAAGCTTGCTTTTGGGCGGAGTTTTGATAAAGCGGAATAAATGCAAAAGAATTCAGCTGGTCATTGAGCATGCCTTTTGCCGCGTCAGGCAGTGCACCACAATGTGGCGCGTTGAGCGTTAATACCCATTCTATAAATGCTTTATTTTCAGGAGAAAATTCTGTTGGCTGTGATGCGTCAGAATTTGATGGGTTAGCCCAAATGCGAATAGCCGATTGCGTGACTGCAAAATCGTCTTGCATGCTTTTTGCAATAAGGGTTTGCAGATTTTCAAAACCCTGATTTTTTAACAAATTTACGCAAAGCGCATGAATTTTTTCACTGGTCGCGTCATTTTCTTGCGCGTAACCGATTAAGCTGGCGAGCTTGACTTCAAGCACGCGAATTTTATCGCGCTGCGCCAACTGTTGCCGTTCTGCGAGTGAAATCGCTCCTGCGCCATGCGGGCTGGGCAGGTAAATTTCAGTGAGCAGGCTAGCATTGTGCTCAAAAAAATACGGATGACTTCGCAAATAGCTGGTAATTTGGTCTTCAGAAATTGTTGAGCTTGTGTTTGAGTTATCTTGTTGCATGTTCATCCTTTAAAAACGAATGCTAGCTATAGCGTTAAAGAACCTGTAAATACCGTGACGGCAGGCCCCGTCATCATCACGGGCGAGTTGCCGCCTAACCAGGCAATGTGTAGCTCACCACCGCGTGCGGTCACTTTCACTGGCGACTGTAACCGGCCTAACTGAATGCCGGCAACAACCGCCGCACAGGCACCGGTGCCGCATGCCAGCGTTTCGCCGCTACCACGCTCAAACACCCGCAGTTTGATGTGATGCGGGTCAATCACTTGCATGAATCCTGCATTCACGCGCTCAGGAAAGCGCGGATGCACTTCAATTTGGCTTCCGAGCGCCACCACTGGCGCGGCTTCTACGTCTTCTACAATTTGCACTGCGTGCGGATTACCCATCGAAACGATCGCAATAATCACATCTTGTCCGCCAACGTTCAGCGCATAACTCGTCGCCGCGTGATTAGCAATAAATGGGATTTCACTCGGCGCAAATCTCGGCGCGCCCATATTCACAGTCACCAGACCATTATTTTCTAATTTTGGTGTGATGATACCACTGGCAGTTTCAACGCTGATTTCGCGCTTGTCAGTTAATTTCTGGTCGACTACAAAGCGCACAAAACAGCGCGCGCCGTTGCCGCATTGTGATACCTCAGAGCCATCGGCGTTAAAAATACGATATTTAAAATCGGCGATGGTTGAAGGTTCAACCAGCAGCAACTGATCAAAGCCAACGCCAAATTGGCGATGCGCGAGCGCTTTAATTTGTGCAGGCGTGAGCGCCACGTTTTGATGAATGGCGTCAATCACCATAAAATCATTGCCGGCACCCTGCATTTTTGTGAAATTCAAATTCATCTGATTATTATAATTGTAAGTGCCAGCAGAAAACACTTTATTTATGCTAAAGCAGCGCTTGAAGCACTTGCAAGCCAGAGGGTTTACATTCTCTGAAGGCAATCGTTTTTCTCAGCCAAATTTGGTTTTTTTTCGTGCTGTTACAAGTGCAACCTTTTTTGATGCTCTGCGAGCCTTGTAAATAAAGGCTCGCAGAGCATCAAAATTTTCTCGAGGAAAATTCGGCCAATAATGAACGCAAAAATATCGCGTAATCAAGTCACTAGAGTTACAAATTATTGACAAGATTGTTGGCAACTTCTTCCTCTTATTAGGTAGAATGTCTGCTCGATGTTGACCTGGTGTTTATCCTTTAGCCTTTAGTGATAAACATCATTTCATTTTAATTTACTTATTTTCAAACACGAAAGTTTGAAATTTACCCCAAGGCGCACTCATGAACCAAACCGTGAACTCTTATCTTTTTACTTCAGAATCTGTTTCTGAAGGTCATCCAGACAAACTCGCAGACCAAGTATCCGACAGTATTTTAGACGCGATTCTCGCACAAGACCCTACCGCGCGCGTTGCCGCAGAAACTTTAGCGAATACCGGACTCATTGTTTTAGCGGGTGAAATTACAACAACCGCTAATGTGGACTACATTAAAGTAGCGCGCGATGCGATTAAGCGCATCGGCTATGACAATACCGAATACGGCATTGATTACAAAGGTTGCGCGGTGCTGGTGGCTTACGATAAGCAATCGCCCGACATCGCCCAAGGCGTGGATAACGCCAATGATGACCCGCTAGACCAAGGCGCGGGCGACCAAGGCTTGATGTTCGGCTACGCCGTGAATGAAACACCGCAATTGATGCCGCTTCCGATTTGGCTGAGCCATCGCATTATGGAGCGCCAAGCAGCGTTGCGTAAAGATGGCCGCCTACCGTGGCTACGCCCAGATGCAAAATCGCAAGTGACCATTCAATATGTGGATGGTAAGCCGCACAAAATTGATACGGTGCTAGTGTCAACCCAGCATGCGCCAGAAATGAGCTTGGATGCCATTCGTGAAGCAACCATTGAAGAAATTATTAAACCGATGTTGCCCAAAGAGCTGATTAAGGGCGAGATTAAATACTTGGTGAACCCAACAGGCCGCTTTGTTGTGGGCGGTCCACAAGGCGATTGCGGTTTAACTGGCCGTAAAATTATTGTAGATACCTACGGTGGCGCAGCGCCGCATGGCGGCGGAGCGTTTTCAGGTAAAGACCCTTCAAAAGTAGACCGTTCAGCCGCCTATGCAGGCCGTTATGTGGCTAAAAATATCGTGGCAGCGGGTTTGGCAGATAAATGCCTAGTTCAAGTTTCATACGCAATTGGTGTGGCACAACCGACCAGCGTGATGGTAGAAACTTATGGCACGGGCAAAGTGTCCAACGAAGTGTTGACGGCTTTGGTGCTAGAACACTTTGATTTACGCCCGAAAGGCATCGTTAAAATGCTTGATTTGCTGCGCCCAATTTACGCTAAAACAGCCGCTTATGGTCATTTTGGTCGCGATGAGCCAGAATTCACCTGGGAAGCTACAGACAAAGCAGCTGCATTAAAAGCCGCGGCAGGTTTGTAATGATTCACGTTGATATTCAATTCGCTTTGTTAAGTATTTGCTTACCGAATTGAAAAAGTAATATAATTCAAACAATTAACCGAGGAACGTTGCGAGGGTAGGTGCACATCGTCAAAAGCATCTGCCCCTAGGCTCGGTTTTCAAGCCGCCAACTTAAAAGCGTTTGGCAAACTTGTAACGGCGTTCATTTTATTAACCGACTGTTCGGTGAAGTAAAGTGAAACGCCGTTTTGCTTTTTTACGTCAGCAACAGTCACAAAATTTTAAGGATTTAATGATGAACGCTGTGACTAATTTTAAAGATTACATTGTTGCTGATATCAACTTAGCAGCTTTTGGCCGTAAAGAAATTGCCATCGCCGAAACTGAAATGCCAGGCTTGATGGCGATTCGCCAGGAATACGCCAAAGCGCAACCGCTCAAAGGCGCGCGCATTACCGGTTCTTTGCACATGACGATTCAAACCGCAGTGCTGATTGAAACGCTGAAAGACTTAGGGGCAGAGGTGCGTTGGGCATCATGTAATATTTACTCCACACAAGACCACGCGGCGGCGGCGATTGCAGCGGGCGGTACACCAGTATTTGCCATTAAGGGTGAAACACTCACTGAATATTGGGATTACACGCATCGTATTTTTGAGTGGACAGATGGTGGTTACTCCAACATGATTTTGGACGATGGTGGCGATGCAACACTGTTATTACATCTTGGCACACGTGCTGAAAAAGATTTATCTGTGATTGCAAACCCAACGAGTGAGGAAGAAATCTGCTTGTTTGATGCGATTAAAGCGAAACTTAAAACCGACCCTACCTGGTATTCAACACGCTTAAAACAGATTAAAGGTGTTACGGAAGAAACCACCACAGGTGTACATCGTTTGTACCAAATGCATAAAGAAGGCAAATTGGCTTTTCCGGCCATTAACGTGAACGACTCTGTGACAAAATCAAAATTCGATAACTTGTATGGCTGTCGTGAAAGCTTAGTGGATGCGATTAAGCGCGCCACCGATGTGATGATTGCGGGCAAAATAGCTGTGGTGTGTGGTTATGGTGATGTGGGCAAAGGCTCAGCTCAAGCCTTGCGAGCGCTTTCAGCCCAAGTGTGGGTCACTGAAATTGACCCAATTTGCGCGCTACAAGCCGCCATGGAAGGCTACCGTGTTGTCACCATGGATTACGCAGCAGCGCATGGCGATATTTTCGTGACGGCCACGGGCAATTACCATGTGATTACCCATGACCACATGGCTAAAATGAAAGACCAAGCCATCGTATGTAACATCGGCCATTTTGATAATGAAATTGATGTTGCCAGCTTAGAACAATACGAATGGGATGAAATTAAACCGCAGGTTGACCACGTGATTTTCCCTGACGGTAAAAAAATTATTCTATTGGCCAAAGGCCGTTTAGTGAATTTAGGTTGCGGCACTGGCCACCCAAGTTATGTGATGAGTTCAAGTTTTGCCAATCAAACCATTGCGCAAATTGAATTATTTACGCAAACTGCCAATTATCCTGTCGGCGTTTATACGTTGCCCAAGCATTTAGATGAAAAAGTCGCGATTTTGCAATTGAAAAAATTGAATGCGCAATTGACGACACTCACCGATGAACAAGCCAATTACATTGGTGTTTCTAAATCAGGCCCGTATAAACCAGACACTTACCGTTATTAAGTGATTTTAAAAGGAGTCGCCACATGAAATTATTATTAGCTTGGGTATTAAATGCATTGGCACTGTTAGCGGTGGCTTATTTAGTCCCCGAGATTCATGTGGCGAATTTTCTCACCGCGTTGATTGCGGCAGTCTTTATTGGCCTCGCCAATATTCTGATTAAGCCCATTTTGACGGTGCTGACACTGCCCATCACCATTATTACCCTTGGGCTTTTTATACTGGTCATCAATGGCTTATTGTTTTATGCCGTTGGTAATTTGCTGCAAGGGTTTGAAGTCAAAACGTTCACAGCAGGCATTATTGGTGCGATTGTGTACAGCATTATTTCGTGGCTTCTTAGTGCGCTATTGATTGAAAAAGACTAATAATAGCCCGCAGGCAATCATCTTTAAATAAGAATGAAATGAATAACAATATACCTCTCAGTTTTGAGTTTTTTCCGCCAAAAACAGCGGAAGGCATAGATAAGCTACGTGAAACACGCCAGCAGCTTGCCAAATATGCCCCTGAATTTTTTTCAGTCACCTTCGGTGCAGGCGGCTCAACGCGTGACAGAACCATGGATACCGTGCTAGAAATTCAAGCGGAAGGTTTTTCAGCTGCGCCGCATATTTCATGTATTTCATCGAGCAAATCTGAAATTAGAGAGTTACTGCATGCTTACCAGTCACATGGCATTCAGCGCCTTGTCACATTGCGCGGTGACGTGCCGTCGGGCGAAGTGAGTAGCGGCGATTTTCGCTATGCCCTTGAGTTAGTGGAGTTTATTCGTGCAGAAACAGGCAATTATTTTCATATTGAGGTGGCGGCTTACCCAGAATTTCACCCAGAAGCACGCAGCCCAGCGGCCGATTTGCTGAACTTAAAACGCAAAGTAGAGGCAGGGGCGAATTCGGCCATTACCCAATATTTTTACAATGCGGATGCGTATTTTCGGTTTATTGACCAATGCGCCACCGCCAATATCAATGTGCCGGTTGTGCCTGGTATTATGCCGATTTATAACATTACCCAGCTGGCGCGCTTTTCTAGCGTGTGCGGTGCAGAGATTCCACGCTGGCTGAAAATGCGGCTGGAAGAATACGGCGATGATATTCAGTCATTGCGTGCATTTGGCATTGATGTGGTGAGTGAGTTGTGCGCACATTTGCTAGAGAGCGGTGTGCCAAGCTTGCATTTTTATACGCTTAATCAAGCCGGCATCATCAGTAATATTATTGAAAATATCAGCGCAGAATAACGGATTTTTGCGCGCGGTGGCCCTCGCTTAAAACAGCCTTCAAAATAGCTTAATTCCACCCGAGAAAAAATAAATGCTCTGCAGGCCTTGTAAATAAAGGCTTTCGCATTCGACTTAGTGCTTTAGCACTTAGCGAGAATGGTGATGCCAAGAACTGGTACAGAGCATCAAAAAAGGTTGGTGTTTGATTTAACCTATTTTTGGCTTATTTTTTTTAACTTTTCGGTAGTAACGGTAAAAGATTAGCGCGTTGAAAATCACTAATGTAGGGTAGGTTTTTGCTTACTCATCAAAACATCTTCAATAAATAAGTAATCTTTGGTGTGGTCTTTGCCCGTTTGACTGGCACCCCAAGTGGTCATGAGTACAATCCAGCGAATCTCATCCACGCTAATTTCATTTTGCGGTAAGTGCATGGCCAATTCAAGAATAATTTCGCGCTGCGCGGAATTTAAAATATTGGCCTGCTCTAAAAATAAAATAAAACTGATGCTCTCCAAGGTGACCTTTTTAAGCTCATCCTCGGCAAAAATGCGTGTGCTGGTAAATTTTGGCGGTTGAAAAATATCGGGCTGACTGGTTTTATGCTCAAGCTGATTAAACCAATGAAACGCACCATTGATGTCCTGCTCATCAAATCCCGCGGCAACCAGCTCTTTTGACAGCGTATATTCGTCTGGCCTAGCATGCGTATCAATGTAGTTTTCAAACATATATACTAATACTTCAAACATTATCTTTTATCGCCCTAAGTCATGGATTGGTACAATTGCGTGGAACGCATGGATAAGATGGCGATGTAGCGCGGCAGAATCAAACTGCCAAAATCTACGTCGTAAGAAGAGCGGTTAAGTTAGACAATGCGTTGATAATTTCCACCCGCAAGGCTCGCCACACTTCCTTCTAATTCCAATAGCATAAGCATGGAGGAAACCTCACTGACGGTCAAGTCACTCAAATGGACTAAGCGGTCAAAGGCGATGGGTTCAAAGCCCATTAAATCAAGTAAAAACTGATGATTGCCGGTTTGCGGCGTAGCTTCATTTTCATGGCTACTCACAGCGCTTTTTTGCTGCTTGTGTTGTCTTGATAAGCCCAATTCCTCTACAATATCTTGCATATCATCCACCAATTTAGCGCCTTGTTTAATGAGTTGATGGCAACCTTTTGACATTGGCGAGTGAATAGAGCCAGGGATGGCAAAGACTTCACGACCTTGCTCACCCGCGAGACGTGCGGTGATTTGAGAGCCACTTTGCAGATTGGCTTCAACCACTAAGCAACCCAAGCTCAAGCCACTGATGATACGGTTCCGCTTTGGAAAATTTTGCGGCTTAGAAGGCGTGCCCAAAGCGAATTCAGAAATAATCAAGCCATGCTCGACAATTTGGTGCGCCAAATGACGATGTTTGGCTGGATAAACAATATCAAGCCCCGTACCTACCACGGCAATCGTGGCGCCATTTGCCTTCAACGCCCCACGGTGGGCGGCGCCATCAATGCCAAGCGCCAATCCGCTCACAACACATAAACCGTGATGACATAACCCTTCAGAAAAAGCTTCAGCATTTTTTTCGCCCTGCACAGAAGCGTTGCGGCTACCTACTATGGCAATACTCGCTTGGTTTAATAAAGTAAGATTGCCTTTTGCGTATAAAAAAGGTGGGGGGTCGTTGATTTCAAGTAAAAGTTGCGGGTATTGCGCATCTGCGAGCGTTACTAGGTGATTATTCGGCTGTGATAGCCAATCCTGAGATGCTTTGAGGTTATCTTCAGTGAAATCTTGTTTGATATCTAGCGCGACTTTTTCTGAGACAACCGCTGTCAGCTGCTTAAAGCTTGCAGAAAATACTTCTGCAGGACTGCCAAAAACTTTTAACAACTGACAAAAAGTTTGTGAACCAATACCCTCAATACTGCTTAAGCGAATCCACAGCGTTTTTTCTGCAATCTCTTCACCGCTGTACATTCTTCAAGTTGATTAAGGTGTAGTAACAGCGTCTAACTCGTAAACAGGTTCTGATGCCTGCATTACCAGTGCGTAAGACACGCGATCAAACACACGGAACACCATGAGCAAGCCCACGCGCTCATCCGGTAATTTCACCATGCCAGGCTCGAGCACAATTTTTCCGCTTGGGTCGACGGGTTCTTTTTCAAAATTGACAATTTTCTTGCCATCTGGACCAGTCGTCACATCAAAATTAAGTTCTTTTAATTTTGGTTTTGACGGTGCATTTTTGTCTTTTTGATACTCAGGGTCTTTAATGACACGGCCATAACGATTAATGGCCAACACATGCCCAACTTCAACACCATCAGCAGCGCCGCGATTGAGGCTGACGATACTTTGTGGCCCGCCTTCAGCCACGCCGCCATAAATGTGCATGATACGGCCGGCAATGGCTGAATCTGGCGCGTGGGGTACAAAGTTGGTGGTTACTTCATCACCGCTGACCACTAACCTGTCTTTAGTGAAAATTTCTTCTTTCGCTTTTGTAATGTCTGCGCTGGCGGGGTCGCCATATTTTGTAATTCTTGCGTTACCCAAATAATTTGCTTCAATGCCCAATACCTCTTTAGTGTCAGGGTCAACTAAGTTTTTACCTGGACGGTACACAAACCAGTCTAAGCCTTCGCCTTCGTCGAGGTCCTTAATGTAGACACGTGTACCAGGGCTTAACACCACACGGTTGTCTTGGGCGCCAATAATTCTGGGTGAAGTCGCCAATTGGTCCTTTTCTATCACCAAAGGTTGGTTCAAAAATGGGCTAATCACGCTGAGCGGGATGGTTGAAATTGCTTCTTTATCGAGCGGTTCTTCCACAGCCCCTGGTTGCAGGGTAACGGTCTCACGTAACAGACGCAATCTTGGGTTTTTACCGCTACGGTCAAGTACGATGACATCCCCCGGGTAAATAAGATGCGGATTTTTGATTTCAGCGCGGTTAAATTGCCAAACTTTTGGCCACTGCCAAGGGTCTTTTAGAAACTTGCCTGAGATGCCCCATAAAGTGTCGCCTTTTTTAACAACATGGCGGTCTGGATGATTGCTATTGAGTTGAACTTCCTGCGCATTCGCAGTCAAGCTTATGCAACAAAACATGAGCAGCGTTATAATGTGACGAAACATACTGAAGACCTCAGTCGAAAATGCATTAAAAATGGGCGGTAAAAACACATGAACAACCCGCGAAACTACGTTAAATTTATCACGTAATCCTTTAAACAATCAAGCTTTTTTAAAAAATGGCTTGATTTTTTTAAACAAATTTACACTTTTTATCAAAATAAAGACACTTTATGGCAGTTTTAAATATTTTAAATTATCCCGACCCACGCCTCCACACGGTTGCCAAGCCTGTGAAAGAAGTAGATGCGAATATTCGGCGTTTGATTGATGATATGGCTGAAACCATGTACGCAGCGCCAGGCATAGGTTTGGCTGCAACGCAAGTGAATCAGCATATTCAGTTATTAATTATTGACACCAGTGAAACCAAAGATGCGCTGCAAGTATTCATTAATCCAACAATCATAGAAAAAAACGGCGAGCGCGCATTTGAAGAGGGCTGTTTGTCTGTGCCCGGCGTGTATGAAAGTGTGACAAGAGCTGAAACAGTTACAGTGGAAGCCCTAGACCGCAATGGTGAAAAATTTACCCTTCATGCTGAAGGCCTGTTGAGTGTCTGCATTCAGCACGAAATGGACCACTTATTAGGTAAGGTGTTTGTAGAATACTTGTCACCGTTAAAACGTAGCCGTATCAAAAACAAAATGCTTAAATTAAGCCGTCAAAAATAACGACCAAAAAGGCCAAACCATTGAAGATTATATTTGCTGGCACTCCAGAATTTGCCGTCCCTGCGCTTGCTGGGTTAATAGAAGCCGGGCATGAAATTGTCATGGTGCTCACGCAACCTGATCGCCCTGCAGGGCGCGGCATGAAGTTGCAAGCTAGCCCTGTTAAGCAGTTAGCTTTGCTTCATCTTCTGCCTATTTTTCAACCAGAAAGCTTAAAGCCCGCAGAAGTGCAATCGCAAATTGCTGCCGTCGCTGCTGATGTCATGATTGTGGCGGCATATGGGCTGATTATTCCAACGCCAGTTTTGCACATGCCAACATGGGGCTGTTACAACATTCATGCCTCGCTTTTGCCGCGTTGGCGTGGCGCGGCACCTATTCATCGCGCGCTGCTAGCGGGTGACCATGAAACAGGTGTGACCATTATGGAAGTAGTCCCCGCATTAGATGCAGGGGCGATGGTCAGTAAAGCCGCCATTCCGATTACAGAAAACGACACTACCCAAACGTTGCACGATGCACTGGCACAGTTGGGCGCAGCATTAATGGTGCAAGCCATGCAAAAGTTAGCTGAACATGGCGTGTTGCCCAGCACACCGCAAGATGAAAGTTTAGTTACTTACGCGCACAAGCTTGAGAAAGCCGAAGCGGCCATTGATTGGCATCAATCTGCAGTTGAAATATCACGGCAGGTGCGCGGGTTTAACCCTTTTCCCGTTGCTACCGCCAATTTGCGTGGCATGACTTGCCGAATATGGTTTGCAAAGGCTGCTGAAGGTCATGGCGCGATGGGTGCAATACTAAAGGTTGGCGAAACCATCAGCGTGGCATGCGGGCAAGGCGTTTTACATATTTACGAGTTACAAATGCCGGGCGGAAAGCGCCAAAGTGCTAAAGTGTTTGCACAAGCGCAACAACTCAAGGTTGGGGAGTTTTTTAGTTAAACTTTGTAATCTAGGCTGATTTTTCTTGAATTTTTTGGTGTTAAGCAGCATATTAAATAGGCACGTTTTTTAAAAAAATCAGGAGAAGCTTATGTTGGGCAATTGGATTAAAACTTTTGTTCTGATGGCCGCCATTACCGCATTATTTGGTGTGGTGGGTGCGGCGTTAGGCGGCCAAGCGGGCATGTTGCTGGCATTATTGTTTGCGGCAGGTATGAATGTGTATGCCTATTGGTTTTCAGACAAAGCGGTGCTCAAAATGTATGGCGCGCAAGAAGTAACAGCTGAAAATAATTATGGCGATGGTCAATTCACCAAGTATTATCACATGGTGAAGGAATTGGCTGAAAATGCTCAATTACCAATGCCAAAAGTCTACGTAATGAACGAAACGCAACCGAATGCCTTTGCAACAGGCCGAAACCCAGAACACGCTGCGGTTGCGGCAACGATAGGTATCATGCGGACACTGAGCGAACGAGAGTTGCGTGGTGTCATGGCGCATGAACTTGCACACATTAAACATCGCGATACATTAATTTCAACCATTACTGCCACGGTTGCTGGGGCTATTTCATCACTTGCCCAATTCGGCATGTTTTTTGGTGGCGGTAGAGGCGGTGATGGCGAGCGCAGCGTGAGCCCTATTGTGAGTATGCTGATGATGTTTTTAGCTCCGATGGCGGCCTCGCTCATTCAAATGGCCATTTCACGTAGCCGTGAGTTTGAGGCTGATAGAGGTGGCGCGGAAATCAGTAAAGACCCGCAAGCCTTAGCCAGCGCGTTGGAGAAAATTCACAATTACGCACATCAAATTACCAATCAAACAGCAGAAGCGCACCCAGAAACTGGGCAGATGATGATTATTAACCCATTATCAGGCGTGTCGTTTGATAGCTTGTTCAGTACGCACCCCAAAACCGAAGAGCGGGTGGCAAAACTTAGAGCCATGGCAAACCATTATTAATGTTTACGCTTCAAATTGAAGCATCATTTTTTGTTGAATGAGGCGGCAAAAACTCACAAAGAATTCGGACAAAAATAACTAATTTTTAGCTTTATTTTACATGTAACCTTTTACGCTGCCCTGCAAGCCTTTATTTACAAGGCTCGCAGGGCAGTGTTTTTCTCTCGTAGCATTTCAAGGCGCATTTTAATTAATTTTTAGTGAATCAATGACGTTGATACGCGCCATATTTTTATGTCACCGAATGGTTGGTTATCAAGTAAAATCCAAGCTTAAAATGATTGGCCACTTCTAGAAAGTTTTCTTTGTATATTTCACAACAAATTGCTGCAAACGCGGTGAATCAGGTGTTATCCGGGCGCAATCTTACGCTTGCGCTACCGGCAGCCTTAGCGGTTTTTCCTAACGCCACGCCGCAGCAACGCGGCGCGGCGCAAGATTTAAGTTACGGCACCTTGCGTTTTTATGGGGAGATTTCGGCGTATCTCTCACAACTATTAGAAAAGCCGTTATCCGACAATCGTATTGATGCACTGTTATTGGTGGCGATTTACCAGTTGTTGCATGACAAAGCCGATGCATTTACGGTAGTGAATCAAGCCGTGCAAGCTGTCAGCCAGTTAAAAAAACCGGCACCAAAACATTGGGCGAAAGGTTTGGTGAATGCGATTTTGCGTAATTTTTTACGTCAAAAAGAGCAACTGGCAAAGCAATTAACGGTTAGCGAAGTAGCCACTTACTCTTACCCGCAATGGTGGATTAACAAGCTTAAAGCGCAATATCCAGAGCATTGGCAAGCAATGCTGATCGCCGGTAATCAACATCCACCCATGACCTTGCGCGTCAATACACAAAAAATCAGCATGGATGCGTATGTGCAGTTGTTGTCACGACAAAACCTAGAAGCAAGTGCGATTGGTGCACAGGCGGTGATTTTAACCAAGCCGCAATCGGTAGAAAAAGTGCCGGGCTTCACCGATGGTATTGTTTCGGTGCAAGATTACGGCGCACAACTAGCCGCACATTTGCTGGCTGCACAGCCCAATATGCGCGTACTGGATGCCTGTTGCGCGCCAGGCGGTAAAACCGGACATGTGTTAGAGCTGGCTGATATTCAAATGACGGCGCTGGATAATGATGAGGCACGCTTACATCGCGTGCAAAGCAATTTAAATCGACTCAATTTGCAAGCTGATTTGTGTGTGGGTGATGCCGCCTCAACAGATTGGTGGGATGGCGTTCCCTTTGACAGGATTTTAGCCGACGTGCCTTGTAGCGCGTCGGGCATTGTGCGCCGCCATGTGGACATTAAATGGTTACGACGCGAGGTTGATATTAGCTCTTTTGCTGCACAACAGGCTAAAATTCTGGCCAACTTATGGCAGATGTTAGCAAAGGGTGGTAAATTACTTTATGTGACCTGTTCCGTATTTAATGAAGAAAATCAACAACAAGTGAATCAATTTTTACAGCACAATTCCGATGCTAGGCAGCTGCCTTTTGCGTTACCCGCCCAACACCCGCAGGCGAGCATCACGCAATTGAATGGTCAGCTGATTCCAAACAATGCACACGATGGCTTTTTCTATGCACTTTTACAAAAAAGTTAAGCAATTTCTGTGTTTTTTCGTCTGTGCGCTGGTGGCGCAAAGTGCCTTTGCAAGTAATACCAGTTTAACTATTCGAACAGCCGAGCTTGTTGCCGTGGATGATGGGTATGTTTTAAACGCCGATGTGGACATGAAATTCAGCGCAAAAGTTGAGGAAGCTATCAGCAAAGGCTTTGTGTTGAATTTTTTGGTGGAGTTTCAACTCGCTAAACCCAGAAAGTATTGGTTTGATGATGAAATTGTCACCGTAGTGCATGCACTCGCACTAAATTATCATGCCCTTTCGCGACAATTTTTGGTGACGCGAGGTGACCAGCAAAAGGCGTTTGTTCGACTCGATGAAGCGCTGGACGATTTGTCAGACATCAGCGGTCTAAAAGTGTTAAAAAAATCTGAAATTGATCTCGATGAACCTTATAAAGCGGCAATATTGATGCGGCTGGACACTAAAAAACTACCGCAAGCCTTGCAGGATGTCGCCAATGACGGCGACTGGGGAATGCGTTCACAACGCTTTGAGTGGGTTCCAAATTTCTCCCATCATCCCGCCAAAACTGAAATCAAGCAGGACCTTGCGAAATAAAACGAGCGAAATGAAATCTGCACCATGAAATCCACATCATGAAATATGTTGCATTCATCAGCACTGTTTTAGGCGCTTTTTTACTTTACCTGCTTTCAAATGCAAGCGCTAATACGGCCGCCTCGGGCGCTTATTACACACTGCTGGTGACGCTCAATATCGTTTTGGCCTTTTTTTTGGTGCTGGTGATTGGCTACCAAATTTGGCGATTATCCCGGCAAATTCGCAGGCGTATTGTTGGTAGCCGATTTACCCTGCGCCTCTTAACCAGTTTTGCCATGATGGCATTGATACCGGGCCTGATTGTGTATTTAGTATCGGTGAACTTTCTAACACGTTCAATAGAATCTTGGTTTAACGTAAAAGTAGAAGCGGCACTTGAAGGCGGCCTGAATCTGGGACGCACTGCCCTTGATATTATGCTGGCTGACTTAAAAGAAAAAGGCGAAAGTATGGCGATAAGCCTAGCTTTTCAGCCCGATAAAGCCCGTTCCATTTTAAATGACTTGCGTGAAAAAAGCGGTATTGAAGATGTGACGCTACTGACTGTACAAGGTAGAATTTTAGAAGTTTCCAGCAGTGATTCGGCAACTTTTTTACCAGAATTACCCAGCGTAGCACAGCTCAGGGCTGCACAAAAACATACGGTGAGCAGTATTGAGCCCATCGATAACAAAGGCCTCTATCTGCGTGTGCTCACTCCCGTGAGCGGGCAAACCTTAGTGGGCGATAAACACATTTTACAGTTGTTGCAGCCCGTGCCAAAGCAACTCGCCACCACTGCCGAAAGTGTGCAAGATGTGTATCAGGAATATCAACAACTTTCGTTTAGCCGCACGTCATTAAGAGAGGTGTTTGCGCTCACGCTAACTTTAGTCATGATGCTTGCCATGTTAGGTGCGGTGTCAATTGCCTATGTGCTCAGTCGAAGGCTATCTACTCCGCTGACAGTGTTAGCAGAAGGCACCAAAGCAATTGCCAGCGGTGATTACAGTACTGTTTTACCCGCACATGGTAAAGATGAGCTTGGTGTTTTGGTGCAGTCATTTAACAGCATGACGCAACAATTAGATGATGCAACTAAAGCGGCCGATCGCAACCGTGAACGAGTAGAAGCCGCGCGGCGCTACTTAGAAACCATTCTTGCACACTTGTCATCAGGTGTTATAGCACTTAATCAGCAAGGCGAGTTGCGTACATTTAATGAAGCCGCAATGCATATTCTAGATATGCCGCTAGCGCCTTATGTGGGCTTTACACCAGATAGAATGATCGAAAAGCAGCCTCGGCTGGCTGCATTTTTTCAAGAAATTGCGACCGATATTCAAGAAGATAAAATGAGCGTTAACTTACAAGTTAACGAACAGGAAACCAGCAAAAATTCCACGAGTAATCATCCGCAAAAAGATGAAAAACAAACGCAGATTGAGCTTTTAAATGCACAAGGCAAACAGATTTTAACCCTGCGCGGTACCCTATTACCCGATGGCGGCTATGTGGTAGTGTTTGATGATGCAACCACCATGGTGCAAGCCCAGCGTGATGCAGCATGGGGCGAAGTGGCGCGTCGACTCGCCCATGAAATTAAAAATCCGCTCACACCAATCCAGCTTTCTGCCGAGCGCATGGCGCATAAACTGCAAAACAAATTAGAAGGGGCCGACGCACAAATGCTTAAGCGGTCAACAGAAACCATTGTCAACCAAGTGGATGCAATGAAAAAAATGGTGAATGAATTTAGCG
>JAKPIR010000241.1 GCA_029549705.1 Pseudomonadota bacterium
GATATTTAATTGCAGGAAAAAGCCCTGGTAGCGATATGGACGACCAAACGGCCTCCAGCAATGCACCTTTGGTGAGCCAGACTTCTCTGCCAGTATCCAACTCAGTCGCAACAGCCGCAAAGCGCTTGGAGAGCGCCTCAATTTGCGCGCTATCACTGGCCACACAAGCGTTTAAAAAGTTGTGTAGTCGTACGGTATCTACAAAACCATTCATTGAAGTATTGATTTCAAAAAACTTCACCAGCTCAAATTTTGTGAGTGAGCACACCCATTGCTCTAGCTGATGAAAGTTATTTGAGGCGTAAGAGGCACCGACCAGCGCTCCAATAGACGTACCGCACACAATATCAGGCACAATACCTTGTTCTGTCAGCGCATTGAGCACACCAATATGCGCCCATCCACGCGCCGAGCCGCCACCCAGCGCCAAGCCAATCTTCAGTTTATTTTTTGAGGCAATCATGGTGATATTGTAAAACCAAATGTTTAAGTTACAGTGTGCTATAGAATACAAAAATACAAAATTGATGAAATTACATCAAATGAGTACGGATGAAGAACCTATCGCAGAGAGTTTTTGCTTGGTGATTGTTTCACCAGTACGTTCTAGTAGGAGCTAAGTAATAATAAATATACAGTAAACTACATTTTTCTTTGGCGAGTTGGCGTTAGCTAGTCTAAAATTACATATAATAATTGTTGACTCATTTACTACGGAATTTTTACCATGCCAGTTTATCGTTCACGTACCACCACCCACGGCCGCAACATGGCGGGCGCACGCGCATTGTGGCGCGCCACAGGCATGAAAGACGGTGATTTTGATAAACCGATTATTGCGGTTTGCAATTCTTTTACGCAGTTTGTGCCAGGCCACGTGCATCTTAAAGACTTAGGCCAACTGGTCGCGCGCGAAATTGAAAAAGCCGGTGGCGTGGCTAAAGAATTTAACACCATTGCGGTGGATGACGGCATTGCCATGGGCCATGGCGGTATGCTGTATAGCTTGCCCAGTCGCGATTTAATTGCAGATTCGGTCGAGTACATGGTCAATGCGCATTGTGCCGACGCGCTGGTGTGTATTTCAAATTGCGACAAAATTACCCCAGGCATGCTGATGGCTGCGTTGCGTTTAAATATTCCTGTGGTATTTGTTTCTGGCGGGCCGATGGAAGCGGGTAAAGTGAACTGGCAAGGTGAAGTGCTAAAGTTAGATTTGGTCGATGCCATGGTGGCCGCGGCTGACAGTAAAGTTTCAGATGCTAAATCTGAGGCGATTGAGCGCTCAGCCTGCCCAACCTGCGGTTCATGTTCCGGTATGTTTACTGCAAACTCGATGAACTGTTTAACCGAGGCGTTAGGCTTGAGTTTGCCGGGTAACGGCTCGGCACTCGCCACGCACGGCGCTCGCAAAGAGCTTTTCTTAAAAGCGGGGCGTTTGATTGTTGAAATCACCAAGCGCCATTACGAACAAGATGATTACTCTGTATTGCCGCGTTCAATTGCCAATATGAAAGCTTTTGAAAATGCCATGAGCTTGGATGTGGCCATGGGCGGCTCAACCAATACGGTATTGCACCTTTTGGCCGCGGCGCATGAGGCCGGTGTTGATTTTACCATGAGCGATATTGATCATATTTCTCGCAAGGTACCTTGTGTCTGTAAAGTGGCGCCTGCCACGCAAAAATATCATATGGAAGATGTGCACCACGCGGGTGGAGTAATGGGGATTTTAGGTGAATTAGACCGCGCGGGCGTCATTCACCGCGACACACCTACGGTACATAGTGCTACATTGGGCGAAGCATTAGATAAATGGGATATTAAAGTCACCCAAGATGAAGACGTTAAAAAATTCTATCGTGCGGCGCCTGCTGGCATTGTCACAACCATCGCGTTTTCACAAAGTATGCTCTACCCAACGTTGGATGATGACCGTGCAGAAGGTTGTATTCGTGATAAAGCCCACGCCTACAGCCAAGATGGTGGGCTGGCGGTACTTTACGGCAATATTGCGCAAGATGGCTGTATTGTGAAAACGGCTGGGGTGGATGACAGCATTCTTAAATTTACAGGCCGCGCACGTATTTTTGAATCACAAGACGCTGCGGTAGAAGGCATTTTGGCAGATAAAATTGTTGCGGGTGATGTCGTTGTGATTCGCTACGAAGGCCCACGCGGTGGCCCGGGCATGCAAGAAATGCTCTATCCAACCTCTTATTTAAAGTCAAAAGATTTAGGTAAAGCTTGTGCTTTGCTGACGGACGGCCGCTTTTCAGGC
Source organism: Pseudomonadota bacterium (assembly GCA_029549705.1). Lineage (GTDB taxonomy): Bacteria > Pseudomonadota > Gammaproteobacteria > Burkholderiales > Methylophilaceae > Methylotenera. Next base: position 2,282 of record JAKPIR010000241.1, read on the forward strand.
GGAACTTCAGGCTTAAGCATTGGTCATGCATCACCAGAAGCTGCTGAAGGTGGTGCGATTGGTTTAGTTGAAGAAAATGACACGATTGAAATTGATATTCCCAACCGGACAATTCATTTGGCCGTGTCAGACGAGGAGCTCTCACACCGACGTGCAAAAATGGAAGCCAAAGGCAAGGATGCCTGGAAGCCTGTTAAGCGCGATCGTGTTGTTTCACCTGCGCTACGTGCGTATGCCGCGATGAGCACTAGCGCGGCACGTGGCGCTGTGCGTGATGTTTCACAAATTGAGCGTTAATGTAAATTTACAATGTATAATTGCAGGCCAAAAAATAATGAACGATAAAAATATAAAAGCGTTGGGGGAAAAGTTGCTATGTCAGAAAGCAATATAGATTTTATGATTCAGCCACAATTAAAATTTAGTCAAGATGAAAGTGGTTTGGAATATATCGAGATTGAAAATCGTTTAGCTACGGCTAAAATCGCCCTGCAGGGCGGCCATGTAATGACCTGGCAACCTAAATCCCAAGATCAACCGGTGTTATGGTTATCAAGCAATGCCCGATTCATTAAAGGGCGCTCTATTCGTGGTGGTATTCCCATTTGCTGGCCTTGGTTTGGCGCACATCCAACCGATAGCGCACTTTGCCCACATGGTTTTGCAAGGGTTATTCCATGGCAGCTTGTGGATGCGGATACCTTAAAAAATGGCGCAACACGCTTAGTATTGCAGATGATGGAAACTGCAGAATCAAGACGTCAGTTGTCTTATCCGCATTTATTGGCGATGACCATCACTATTGGTGAAACGCTTAAAATTGATTTAGCAACAACCAATAAAGCGAGCCATCCATTTGTGGTAGGTGAAGCTTTTCATACCTATTTTAAAGTCAGTGATATTTCAAATGTTCACGTGAAGGGCTTGGAAGACGCCTTGTATTCTGACAAGGTGTTTGCCTACGAGCGTCGTGTTGAAAAAAATGACGTGCGCTTCAATGGGGAGTTTGACCGTGTGTATCTCAACACCACGACAGACTGTATGATAGAAGACACTGGATTAAATCGCCAAATTCGCGTGTCGAAGTCTGGCAGTCAGTCCACTGTAGTTTGGACGCCATGGGCAGACAAAGCAGAACAAATGGGCGACATGGGCGCGCCGGATGAATGGCGGACGATGGTGTGCGTTGAAACGGCGAATGCATTAGAAAATGCTGTGGTTATTTCGCCCAATAGAGCGCACGTGCTATCAGTGGAATACAGCGTAGAAACACTATAAGCGATGTCAAATCGGCTTGCAGAAGAAACTAGCCCATATCTTCTGCAACATGCCGACAACCCTGTTCATTGGTATCCGTGGGGTGAGTATGCGCTCACTTTAGCGCGCGAACTAGATAAACCGATATTACTCTCCATTGGCTATTCAGCCTGTCATTGGTGCCATGTGATGGCGCATGAGTCATTTGAAGACCCGGCCGTTGCAGAAATCATGAATAGGCACTTTATCAATATTAAAGTGGATCGTGAAGAGCGGCCGGATATTGATCAAATCTATCAAACCGCCCATAGCATGCTCAGCCAAAAAAGTGGCGGCTGGCCACTCACAGTTTTTTTAACGCCTAATCAACAACCCTATTTTACAGGGACGTATTTTCCCAAATCAGCACGCTATCAACTGCCAGGTTTTGCTGATTTAATTCCACGTGTTGCGGCCTATTACCACGAGCATCGTGCTGATATTCACCTTCAAACACAACAGCTCGCCAGTGCTTTGGCGCGCACCATTCCCATTGCTAATTCAACAGTAACAGCCGACGAACGCACCCTGGAGTTGGCTTTCGAGCAACTGCACGAGAGTTTTGATTTTGAGCATGGTGGCTTTGGTTCGTCGCCCAAGTTTCCTAACCCTGCAGATGTGACTTTATTGCTGCATCACGCCAAAAAAGGCAATCAGCAAGCTGAGGCCATGGCCTTGCAAATGCTCACTGCCATGGCAGCAGGTGGTATTTATGACCAAATTGGCGGTGGGTTTTGCCGATATTCCGTTGATGAGCGCTGGAATATTCCGCATTTTGAAAAAATGCTATACGACAACGGCCAATTGCTATGTCTCTACACGGATGGCTGGCAAATTAGTCACAATCCGCGTTATGAAGTCGTGGTTGAAGAAACGGTTGCCTGGCTAGTCTGTGAAATGCGGCATGTAAGCGGTGCCTTTTACTCGTCTCTGGATGCTGATTCACTTGACGCAAGCGGGCACGCTGAGGAAGGCGCATTTTATGTATGGCAGCAAGATGAAGTTAAAGCACTACTGACGCCAGAAGAGTTTATCGCTGCAAGCCGATGCTTTGGTTTTGACCGCGCTCCTAATTTTGAAAACCCACATGCTGGCACGCGGGCGTGGCATGCCTATTTAGCGACTACACCTGAAAACGATGAATATATTGCCCTGAATAATGCGCGTACCAAGTTGTTTGAAGCACGCGAAAAGCGCCCACGCCCTGCACGTGACGATAAAATTTTAACGAGCTGGAATGCGCTGGCGATTAAAGGGTTGGCGCGAGCAGGCCGCGTATTTAATCGGCCTGACTGGGTAGCGTTTGCGCAAAATGCAGTTGATTTTGTGCGTGATCATCTGTGGGTGAATCATCAACTGCTAGCAACCTGCAAAGATGGTAAAGCGCATTTGAATGCGTATTTAGATGATTATGCTTTTTTACTGGATGCACTTATAGAGTTATTACAGGCAGACTATAGAAGCGCTGATATGCAATTTGCTGAAGAAATTGCTGAAGCAATGATTGAAAACTTTGAAGCCGAGGATGGCGGGTTTTATTTTACGGCACACCGTCATGAAGCATTAATTCATCGCCCCAAACAAGCCTATGACAATGCAACCCCTAATGGTAACGGCATTGCAGCAGTTGCACTTCAGCGCTTGGGCCATTTACTGGGCGAGCCACGCTATTTGCAAACGGCGGAACGTACTTTGCAGGCGTTTGATAGTGTCGTTAAACGCAATCCAGCCGCATGCGCCAGCTTGGCTGAGGCGTTACGTGAATATTTAACACCGCCGACCATAGTGATTTTACGCGGAGATTCCAAAAAACTCGCGCAATGGCGGCACGAAATAGTGCAGCATTATTATCCGCATCACTGCTTTTTTTATCTGGATGAAAGCGTGCAAGACTTACCGCAAACATTATCAAGAAAATTCTCAAAAGATGTCAACGCGTGGGTATGCCAAGGCGTTACCTGCACACAGTGTATTGATAGTCTGAGTGGGCTATTGAGTCAAATATAGTGGGGTCTTTGGTTTTTTCTGGCTTGTTAGCCAATGAAATTCTGAGTATCATTACTGGTTGCGAAATTTGCAAAAAATAAATTTTAGGCGTGGGCAGTTAAGTGCGCTGAATTATAAATGTGGGCTTAAGGAGATAATATGAAAGCTTTATTAGTTACAGTTGCAGTAGCAGGTTCTTTGATGATGGCAGGTCAAGCTTCTGCAAACCAAGCGTTAGCACAAAAAAGTGGATGTTTAGCATGTCACAGCATTGATAAAAAAGTATTAGGCCCATCTTATAAAGATGTTGCTGCTAAATACAAAGGTGACAAAACTGCTGAAGCTAAGCTGATTGAAAAAGTGAAAAAAGGCGGTAGCGGTACTTGGGGTCCTATGCCTATGCCGGCAAACAGCCCACAAGTCAAAGATGAAGACATCAAAACAATTGTACAATGGATTTTAGCAATGTAATTTGCTTGCGTTTGTACTATATTGAAAGCCAGCATTAAGCTGGCTTTTTTTATTTTTTATTCTGCTATCAAGAACTTAAGTTCTATTTGATAACGCCTAATAAATATAAAAACACAGCGGTAATTGCAATAGGCGCAATATAATTATTGGTCATTTGCCAAAGCTTAAATTTGTATCCGGCTAAGTTAAGCTCATCCTGCACATGGTCTTTTTTCATGAAATAGCCGGCAAAAATTGCCATAAATAAGCCACCTAATGGTAATAATATTGTAGAAGTCAGCTTGTCTAAACTTTCAAAAATATTCAAACCAAAGACGATTTTTACCTCTTTCCATTCATTAAAAGAAAGCACCACGGCAACGCCCAGCAGCCAGATAATGAGGCCTAAAAAAAATGCTGCGGTTTTGCGCCGAATCCTCGTGTTTTCAACAATCCATGCAATGGCCGGTTCAACTAAAGAGATGGCAGATGTCCACGCGGCGAAAGCCACCAGCATAAAAAACAAGGTGGCGATCAAGTTTCCCCATGGCATATGGCCAAACGCAATTGGCAAGGTTTGAAATATCAGGCCAGGGCCAGCGCTGGGTTCTAATTGGTTGGCAAATACCAGAGAGTAAATGGCAAGGCCAACAAGCAGCCCTAACATGGTGTCGGCCAGCGCAATGTAGATTGTTGTTCTGGCGATGGAGACATTTTTTTGCAAGTAAGAACCATATACCATCACCGAACCCATGCCTAAGCTCAATGAAAAAAAGGCGTGCCCAAGGGCCGACAAAACCACAGTTGGCGTGAGTTTTGAGAAATCGAGGCTAAACATAAACTGATAGGCTGCCTGCATATCACCCACAGACATGCTGTAGCCTAATAGTACGAGTAAAATGCTAAATAGTGCAGGAATCAAGATGTTATTGGCTTTTTCAAGACCTGAGTTTACCCCGCGTGCCACAACACCCATGGTCATCATCATAAATACCGTATGCCAAAACAGCAGTGAGAAGGGTGAAGCGAGTAGCTGATTGAAATTTTCGGTGGATTGCATAGCGGTAATGTTGCTGAAAGCGCCACTGGCGGATGCACCGATGTAACGTAGCACCCAGCCGCCAATCACGCTGTAAAACCCTAGGATGAGCAAGCCGGTGACCATGCCCATGCCGCCTAGCCATTTCCAATGCGTTGAGGTCTTCGCTTCAAGCGCAAGTACATTCATACCATCCAGAGGATTCTTTTGCGCACGTCGACCGAGCAGAATTTCTGTCATCATCAGCGGAATGCCAACCAGAAAAATACACAGCAGAAAAATAATCACAAAGGCACTGCCGCCATTGACGCCTATCATATAAGGCAGTTTCCAGATATTACCCAAGCCGATGGCAGAGCCTGCTGTGGCAAGCATGAATGTCCAGCGGTTGTTCCAATGGCTACGGTGCGGTATGTGGCTCATAATAACGAAGTGAAATTTAAAAAACTAATGTTTTTCACTGAAATAACGGTTTGTTTCAGCTTTAACAACTTTGGCCAATAATAATAAGCCAATCAGATTGGGAATAGCCATCATGCCATTCATCAAGTCTGAAAAATCCCATACTAAGGTGAGGCTTACATTGGCGCCAACAATGACAGCCGCGGTAAAAATCACTCTAAATACGGCAATTGCACGTGGGCCAAGTAAATATTCAATGGCTTTTTCGCCGTAATAACTCCAGCCGATGAGCGTTGAATAAGCGAATAAAGCGGTGGCAATGGCAACAAGAATACTGCCGGTATTGCCTAAGGTTTCGGCCATGCTGGCGCTGGTTAATTCTGCCGCACTCACGCCTTGCGTCCAAGATGTGGCGGTTAAAATCACTAGGGCGGTCATGGTGCAAACCACTAAGGTATCAATAAAGGTTTGCGTCATACTCACCAATGCCTGCTTCACAGGGTCGTTGGTACGCGCAGCCGCAGCAGCGATAGGCGCAGAACCAAGCCCTGACTCGTTAGAAAATACGCCACGTGCAATGCCGTAACGCATGGCAGCCGCAACTGTTGCACCAACCACGCCGCCCGTGGTGGCGCTCGCGTTAAAGGCATGGTAAAAAATCAAGCCAAAGGCCTGCGGGATTTTTTCAGCATTGAGTATTAATACAAGAAGTGCAGTGCCTATATAAGCCAAAATCATTACAGGCACTAGAAATGAAGTGAATTTACCGATTGATTTGATGCCGCCTAAAATCACCAGGCCCGTTAAAATCATCAGCACCCATCCCGTGATGTTGGGCGCAATTTGAAACGTTGCCTCAAATATTTTTGCAGTGGCGTTGGCTTGGGTCATATTGCCAATACCAAAAGCTGCACACACCGTAAACACGGCAAAGAGCGTTCCCAGCCAAGGTAACCCTGCGCCTTTGGCAAGGTAGTACATCGGCCCGCCACGCATGCCATGTGGCCCTTTTTCACGGTATTTAATGGCAAGTACAGCCTCGGAATACTTGGTCGCCATGCCAACCAATCCTGTCATCCACATCCAAAACACTGCCCCTGGTCCGCCAAGCGTGATGGCCGTCGCCACCCCGACAATGTTACCGATGCCCACCGTCGCAGCCAATGCTGTCATCAGCGCCGCGAAATGTGAAATATCGCCTTCATGGTGATGATCTTTACTGAAAATGAGTTTGAAAGCTAACGGCAGCGTGCGAAACTGCATGCCTTTTAGCAGAATGGTAAGATAAAGTCCCGTCCCCACGAGTAGCGTTAACATAGGCGGCCCCCACACAAAGTCAGAAAGTGTTTTGATGAGGGATTCTAAAGCTTGCATACGCCACCAGAAATGAAGATTGAATGGTTAGATTATAGACATAAATCTTGCAACATGTGAAGTTTGCTTGTGCTGGCGCATGCTTGGTACGTACTAATTTTATTGTCGGGGAGGCGGAAAAATTAGCGCGCGCTTAACGCTAACAAAAATCAATTTAAGGCAATAAATTTACTGCAACCTTTTTTAATGCTCTGGAAGCCTTGTAAATAAAGGCTTCCAGAGCATTATTTTTTTCTCGACAAATTTGGCTTGAATGAAATATAAAAATTTGTAGTAAAAAAAGCGCATTTGGCTGCCTAGAATAGCGCCAAAAATTGGCGGGAATTACTTAGGGAAACGCGGAATAAGTGGCTAGGCGAGATGAAGTGCAAGGCGCACGGAACGCAGTAACCGAGATAGTACGCGTTGTAAAGCGAGGTTGCGACAACGAAGTTGCGGTGTAGGCTAACCTATAGGTTATGCCGTAACCAAAAAACCGCGCAACGCAGTAATTCGCTCGCATAGGTACTTATTCCGTGTTTCCTTAGTTTTGAAACAGCGTGCTGAGGACTGCAACCATATAACTGTGGTCTAACACGCCGGCGCTTTCCCGTACGCTATGCATCGCCCACATCGGCGCGCCGACATCTACGCTGGCAATGCCTAACTGTGCGGCCACAATCGGGCCAATGGTGCTGCCGCAACCCAAGTCGGTACGGTGCGCGTATTGTTGAAAGGGCACTTTTGCGCTTTCGCACAAGGTCATGAATCTTGCGGCGGTGTCGGCGTTGGTAGAATAGCGCTGATTCGCATTGGTTTTAATCACGGGGCCGTGATTGACCAACACGTGGTGACATGGCTCGTACGCGCCGGGGTGGTTAGGGTGATAGGCGTGTGCCATATCGGCACTGACAAAAAAACTTTGCGCTAATGCGCGCTGTTTGTTTTCGGCATTTAAACCTGTAGCACTTGCAATACGGTTGATCGTGTCACTTAAAAAGCTGCCACTTGCACCGCTGGCGCTCTCACTGCCCACTTCTTCGTGGTCAAATAATGCGCAGATATTGGTGCTTGCCGCATGATGGCTGGCAAGTATTGCAGTAAGCGCAGCGTGGCATGAAGCGAGATTGTCTAACTGGCTGTTAGTAATAAATTCTTGTTCAGCGCCCCAAAAAGTACCTTTTTGCGTATCAAACACATTCAGTTCAAAGCTTAAAATATGGTGTACTTCTACTTTGAGTGCATTTGCAATATGGGCTAAAAATTGCTGGTCTGCTTCAAAGCCAGCTTCACATTCGCCAAAAATAAGTGGTAATTCCTTTTGTTTATCAAGCTTGAGCCCTTTGTCATTCACCTCGCGGTTCATGTGAATGGCCAAATTAGGCAAACGCAAGAGCGCATCATCGAATTTAACAAGTCTGGTTTCATGACCTTTAGCTGTGCGCACCATTACACGCCCGGCAATGCTTAAATCACGGTCAGTAAAGGTGGCTAAAATCGGCCCACCGTAGACTTCAACACCAATTCTTACCAAGCCATCGCTACCAAATGCGGCCTGCGGCTTGAGCCTTAAGCCAGGTGAATCAGTATGCGCACCAACAATATGAAAGCCCGTTTCTTGTAGCGACTTAGTGCCTAGAGTAAATGCAATGATGGAAGCATCATGACGCGTCACAAAATATTTTTCAGTAGCGTTGAGTTGCCAGGCATCCGCTTCATTTAAAGCGGTGTAGCCATTTGCTAAAAGTTGTTGTCTGGCGGTTTCAACCGCATGCCACGGGCTGGGGCTAGCATCAATAAAGTTGAGTAAATCCTGGGCTAGCGCGTGGGTTTGAGTCGTGATTTTCATGATGAACTATTGAGGGAAAGCCAGTCTTTTTCAATCAAAAAATCAGTGTAAAGTTTGGCTTCAGCGCTGCCAGTCTCAGGCTTCCAATCATAACGCCATTTCACAATCGGCGGCATGGAAAGCAAAATAGACTCTGTGCGACCATTGGATTGCAGACCAAAAATGGTGCCGCGGTCGTAAATTAAATTAAATTCGACATAGCGACCCCGACGATAAGCTTGAAAGTCGCGTTCTCGCTCGCCATATGGCGTGTCTTTACGGCGCTGCACAATTGGTAGGTAAGCTTGCAAAAAGGCATCGCCCACAGCACGATGAAAATCAAAGGTACGCTCAAAGCCTAATTCGTTAAAATCATCATAAAAAATTCCACCAATACCACGCGGTTCTTTGCGGTGTTTTAAGTAAAAATACTCATCACATTCTTTTTTAAATTTTGGATAGTAGCTGGCGCCAAAAGCGTCTAGCGCTGTTTTATTGGTGCGGTGAAAATGTTCCGCATCTTCAGCAAAGCCATAGTACGGCGTTAAATCCATACCACCGCCAAACCACCAAATATCTTGCTCAGTAGCGTTTTGTGCTTTAGCCACGAAAAATCGCACATTCATATGCACAGTGGGCACATACGGATTACGTGGGTGAAACACTAAGGATACGCCCATGGCTTCCCAAGGTCGGCCTGCCGCCTCTGGGTGTGCCACGCTGGCTGCAGGTGGTAGTTTTGTTCCCAATACATGAGAAAAACCAACCCCCGCCCGTTCAAACACATTACCGCCTTCCAGCAAGCATGAATTGCCACCGCCACCTTCTGGGCGCTGCCATCTATCTTGCAAAAAGTTTTTACCATCGACCAACTCAATGGCTTCAACGATTTTGGCCTGCAAATGTTGTAGATAAGTGTAGACAGCCTCTGTGTTCATGAATATTTAACCTTTAATTGCGCGGTAGCCAATATCTTTGCGATATTGGGCGCCATTAAAATGAATTTCGGTGGCGATTTTGTAGGCTTGTTGCTGCGCAAACTTGACGGTTTCACCAAGCGCCGTGACACATAACACACGGCCACCGCTTGTGACGACTTTACCATCTTTAACCGCGGTACCAGCATGGAATACGTGCGCGTCGGTGAGTTGTTTTGGTAGGCCGGTAATTTCATCACCCAGTTTAGGAGTATCTGGATAGTTGGCAGACGCCATGACAACGCCTAAAGCAAAGCGCCTATCCCATTCAGCCTCGGCAAGATTCAGTGTGCCATGCACTGCGTGCTCCATCAAGCCAACTAAATCACTTTTCAGACGCATCATAATGGGTTGCGTTTCCGGGTCGCCCATGCGGCAGTTAAACTCCAGTGTTTTAACGTCACCATTCGGGCTAATCATTAAGCCGGCATATAAAAAACCAGTGTAGGGAATGCCATCTTTGGCCATGCCCTCAACGGTGGGTTTGATGATTTCACGCATAACCTTTGCATGAACGGTTGGGGTGACCACTGGCGCGGGAGAGTATGCCCCCATGCCGCCAGTATTGGGGCCAAGGTCTGCATCCAGTAGGCGTTTATGGTCTTGGCTGGTGGCGAGCGGCAAAATATTATTACCGTCCACCATCACTATAAAACTCGCTTCTTCACCTTGCAAAAACTCTTCTATCACCACGCGGGCGCCAGCCGCCCCTAACTTATTGTCTTCTAGCATGGCGTCAATCGCAGCATGGGCTTCTTCTAAAGACATCGCCACCACAACACCTTTGCCGGCCGCTAAACCATCCGCTTTAATCACAATCGGTGCATCGTTTGTATTCACATAATCGTGCGCCTGTTTGGCATCTGTGAAGGTTTCGTATTTGGCGGTTGGAATATTGTGGCGCACCATAAATGCCTTAGCAAAATCTTTAGACGATTCCAATTGTGCAGCAGCTTTAGTTGGGCCAAAAATCTTGAGTCCTGCCGCACGAAAGGCGTCAACAACGCCCTGTGACAATGGGGCTTCAGGCCCGACAATGGTGAGGTGAATTTGTTCGTCCTGCGCGAATTTAACCAAGTCTGCAACCGCGGTAATAGGTACATTCACCATGTCAGGGTCTAATGCGGTGCCGGCGTTGCCCGGAGCAACATATACGCGACTGACTTCTTTGTTGTGCGTCACTTTCCAAGCTAAGGCATGTTCACGTCCGCCACTACCAATCACTAAAATTTTCATGCTCACTGGCTTTCTGAATATATTATTGAGTAAGCGAATCGCTTAGTGTCTAAAGTGGCGAATACCCGTGACCACCATTACTAAGCCATGTTCATCAGCAGCTGCAATGACTTCTTCATCACGCATACTGCCCCCAGGGTGAATGACGCATGCTGCGCCTGCTTCAGCTAGCACATCAATTCCGTCGCGGAAAGGAAAGAAAGCATCGGAGGCAACCACCGAATTTTTCAAGGTTAAGCCAGCATTCTGTGCCTTAATCGCAGCAATTTTTGTGCTATCAACGCGGCTCATTTGACCTGCGCCTACGCCTAAGGTCATGCTGTTACCACAGAACACAATCGCGTTAGATTTGACATATTTTGCCACACGCCAAGCGAACAACATGTCCTGCAACTGCGCAGGCGTTGGTTGCTTTTTACTAACCACTTTAAGGTCGCTGAGTTGCATTTCGTGGTTATCAGCAGTTTGAATCAATAATCCAGAGCCAACACGTTTGCTGTCATGCGAGTTACGACCTTTTTCCCAACTGGAACTGCCACCTGAAGGTAGGGCAATTTTCAGTACGCGCACGTTGGCTTTTGTTTTAAATACTTCTAAGGCATCAGCCGTGTAATCTGGCGCGATGAGCACTTCAACAAATTGCTTGCTCACGGCTTCAGCCGCAACTTTGTCTAACGTGGTATTGAATGCAATGATGCCACCAAACGCGGAGGTGGGGTCTGTTTGAAATGCTTTACTGTAAGCTTCAAGCGCATCTTTACCAAGTGCCACGCCACATGGGTTAGCATGCTTTACAATCACGCAGGCAGTGCTTTCAAATGATTTTACTGCTTCCCATGCTGCATCTGCATCAGCAATATTGTTGTAGCTGAGCTCTTTGCCTTGCAACTGTTGCGCGGTGACTAACGACCCGGGAGCAGGATACAAATCACGATAAAAAGCAGCGCTTTGGTGTGGGTTTTCGCCGTAACGTAAGTCCTGCACTTTAATAAAGTTAGTGTTGCTTTGTGCGGGAAATGCGCTCAACACAGGCAGGTGTGTAGACTGGCTGGCGTTGTAGTCTATGGCGGATAAATAGTTGCTAATTGCCGCATCGTATTGCGATACGCGGTTAAATGCAGCCACAGACAGTGCAAAAGTGGTCGCTTCTGCAAGCGCGCCACCAGTGCTTTGTAATTCACGCATGATATCAGCATACTGGCTGGCATCGGTCACAACGGCTACATCTTTCCAATTTTTGGCCGCTGAGCGTACCATCGCAGGGCCACCGATGTCGATGTTTTCAATGGCATCTTCAAGCGTGCAATCGGGCTTGGCAACGGTTGCTTCGAATGGATACAAATTCACCACTACCATATCAATGTTAGGAATACCCTGCGCCTGCATTGCATTGACGTGTTCAGGTAAGTCGCGGCGACCTAAAATGCCACCGTGCACTTTTGGGTGCAAAGTTTTCACACGCCCATCCAACATTTCAGGAAAACCGGTGTAGTCGCTCACTTCAATCACTGAAATGTTGTTATCGCGGAATAGTTTTGCTGTACCGCCAGTGGATAAAATTTCTACGCCCAATTCGCTTAAATTTTTTGCGAAATCGATAATGCCTGTTTTGTCAGAAACGCTGATAAGCGCTCGTTTGATAGTTGCCATGATAAAACTCTAAAGGAAATGAAAGTTGAAAATTAAAGTCGGTTAGTCAATCTTGTAAATCTGTAATTTTTTTCGTAGCGTGTTGCGATTTAAGCCCAACACCTCGGCGGCTTTACTTTGGTTACCATTGACATATTGCATGGTGTATTCCAGCAGCGGCTTTTCAACACAGGCTAAGACCATCTCGTATAGCGCATGAGGTGGCTCACCGTCTAGGTCTTTAAAGTATTGGTCTAATGAAGATTTAACGCTTTTGGCAAGTTCACTTTTATTCATTACGCCACCTTGAGAGCAAACGAGTTTTTTTCAAAAGCTGATGGATTATTTTCACATTGTTCGTCGTATTGCAAACGATGATCGCGAGTTTGCAGATGATCAAAGAATGCATCAATCGCAGATAGTTGAAGGTCAATAGTTTGTAGGGTATTCATGCTATGGCGAAAGTTTGCTGAATCTTTCAACCCTTTGGTGTACCAAGAAATATGCTTGCGTGCCATTCGCATGCCAGTGAGCTCACCATAAAATTCGTATAAGTCATGCAGGTGCGCTAGCATTACAGTACGAATCTCCGTGACTTCAGGCGCAGGCAAATGTTCGCCAGTTTTGATGAAATGATCGATTTCACGAAAAATCCATGGTCGGCCCTGCGCGGCACGTCCTATCATTACAGCGTCAGCACCGGTGTAATCTAGCACGAATTTAGCTTTTGCTGGGGTAGTGATATCGCCATTGGCAATCAGCGGGATTTTGATGGATTGTTTAACTGCGGCAATGGTGTCGTATTCCGCGTCACCCGTGTACAAGCAGGCGCGGGTGCGACCATGCATGGCTAAAGCTTGCACGCCAATATCTTCTGCCATTTTAGCAATTTGTACTGCGTTGCGATTGTTTTTATCCCAACCCGTGCGAATTTTTAACGTCACGGGCACATCTACGGCATTCACTACGGCTCTAAGGATTTGTGCAACCAGCGGTTCGTCTTTGAGTAAGGCCGAACCAGCCATCACATTGCAGATTTTTTTAGCCGGACAGCCCATGTTAATGTCGATAATCTGTGCGCCATTATCT
>JAKPIR010000246.1 GCA_029549705.1 Pseudomonadota bacterium
TGGATTAAGCGTATTGCTTAATCCATTTTTTTTAATTAAATATCGTTAACAAAACCTAGCGTATTGTCATTTTATTCAACTTTTAAGCAGTGAAGTAATGCCTAAAAAAGAGAATTTATGCTTAAATAAGCAAACTTTATAAAGAGGAAAATTTGTGTCTAAACCAGCCTATAAACGCATATTACTTAAACTCTCTGGGGAAGCGCTCATGGGCGATGATGCTTATGGTATCAACCGCGCTACAATTAGCAGAATTGTTGCTGAAGTCAAAGAAGTGGTCGATTTAGGCGTGCAAGTGGCTGTGGTCATTGGCGGCGGCAATATTTTTCGTGGTGTAGCGCCAGCTGCGGAAGGAATGGATAGAGCTACCGCTGACTACATGGGCATGCTCGCTACCGTCATGAATGCCATGGCGCTACAGGATGCGATGAAAAACATTGGATTAAATGCGCGCGTGCAAAGTGCACTGAATATCGCGCAAGTTGCTGAACCTTATATTCGCGGCAAAGCAATTCGCTACCTAGAAGAAGGTCGTGTGGTCATTTTTGGTGCTGGAACCGGCAACCCGTTTTTTACTACCGATACCGCTGCCGCACTGCGCGGGATGGAAATGAATGCTGAAATCGTCATTAAAGCAACCAAAGTAGATGGTGTTTATACGGAAGACCCAAAAACCAACCCGGATGCAATGCGCTACAAAACAATCAGCTTTGATGAAGCGATTAGTAAAAATCTCAAAGTGATGGATGCCACTGCATTGACGCTATGTCGTGATCAAAAATTACCTATTTCGGTTTTCAGTATTTTCAAGCAAGGTGCGCTGAAAAAAGTGGTGATGGGTGAAGATGAAGGCACAATGGTGACACCTTAGCAGACGTTGAGCTAATTGAGTGATATTGTGTGCGTTGGTTTCTGAATTTCAAACACATGAGATATGAAACACATGGAAATATTTGTTGGAGAAGTAAATGATAAGTGATGTTAAAAAAACTGCCGATCAAAAAATGTTAAAATCGCTAGAGGTGCTCAAGGCTGATTTGGCAAAGGTGCGTACAGGCCGTGCGCATGTAGGTTTGCTTGATCATGTGATGGTTGAGTATTACGGTTCAATGGTTGCGGTAAACCAAGTCGCCAATGTGAATCTGGGAGATGCGCGCACAATTCATGTGCAGCCATTTGAAAAGACCATGATTGCCAAAGTGGAAAAAGCGATTCGCGACTGTGATTTAGGGTTGAATCCAGCCACAAACGGCGATGTGATTCGTGTGCCGATGCCGATGCTGACCGAGGAACGTCGTCGCGAAATGACCAAAATCGTTCGTTCAGAAGCAGAGGGGGCCAAAGTATCCATTCGCAACGTTCGTCGTGATGCAAATGATGCGCTTAAAAAACTCTTAAAAGATAAAGAAATCTCAGAGGACGACGAGCGCCGTGCACAAGATGACATTCAAAAATCAACGGACAAAGCTGTCGCTGAAGTCGACAAGCTGCTACAGGTAAAAGAAGCAGAATTGATGGCGGTTTAAGGTTGCCGGTGCCTACGCAATTGGTACTTTATTATTATTTTACTGGGTTCTGAATGGCATTTTTTACAAGCGCAACACAAAGCATTCCAGAGGTTGTAGCAATCCCTAAACATATTGCGGTGATTATGGATGGCAATGGACGTTGGGCGCGTAAGCGTTTTTTACCTAGAGTTGCCGGGCATAAGCGCGGCGTAGAAACGGTACGCGACCTTGTTAAATATT
>JAKPIR010000250.1 GCA_029549705.1 Pseudomonadota bacterium
TTGGGTTCATATCAGAACCCAAAACTTTATGTGCTAGCGGTTGATATTAGAATTTTTTACCGATACCAACACTCACTACCAATGGGTCGATGTCTAAGCTGTCAATCTTTTTCCAGCCCCCACCATTCACATTTAATTTCACGTCCGTATCAAACCAGATTTTTTTAACATCAAAGTTAACTAACCAGCCATCAGTCAAATTCACATCAAAACCCGCTTGAATCGCTGGGCCCCAACTGTTGCGGTCAATGCGAATTGGTTGTTTACCTAAAGCGGTATCTGCAGTTAAGCCATTGTCCATTGCGCGTACATAGCTCACACCTGCACCCACGTATGGGTCAAATGTTGTGTCTGGCATAAAGTGCCATTGTGCGGTTAATGTAGGTGGCAATAAATTAACTTCGCCTAGTCCTTTTTTGTTTAAAGCCCCGCCTTTGCTTGATGTGCTTACGTCATGCTTAGTACCTAAGGCTAAAATCAATTCTAAGGCAATGTTTTTAGTTACGTAGTAAGATAAATCCAACTCAGGAATTGTGTTGCTATCTACGCGAAGTTCCGCGCCTGCTGAGTTTGGGCCATATAACGCATCGGCAAGACCTTGACCGTATGCTTTAGTAGTGTACTTGCCCAAGCTGCTATCTTCACTTGGGTTGATATTGGTTGCACGTAAACGCACGACAATGTCGCCTGCTTCAGCGTAAGCTAAAGCTGGTGCAAAAGTGGCTGCTAATGCTAAAACTAATAATGACTTTTTCATTTTTAAACTTCCTTTGATTGAAATAAACAAATATAAATTTGATAGACGAATGTTACTGAGGGTGATACTTGGGTGATTTGATACATATCAAACAACAGCCAGCTAAACGGGTATGTATGACGAATGTTGTGTTTTTGCAACACATATTAAATAGTCAAAAATTCACATGAAGTTCAGGCCGAAACATAAAATATTACGCCGAATTTTACAAGTGAAAATAAAGCGATTTTTGCCAACAAATAGCCCGCAACCTTTTTGACTGCCCTGCGAGCCTTATAAACAAAGGCTCGCAGGGCATCTTTTTTCTCTCGGAGCTTTTTTGCGCTTTTTTAACTAAAAAAACGGGGTAAAAATTGGCCCCGTTTTGCTGATTTAAATGGATGCGAGGCTAGTAGTTTGAGCGCCTAAAAATTTCGCCTTCAGGTTTTAAGTCAAAGGCGATACAAATGCGTTCTTCATTGCCTGTAAATGGAATGGTGCGGTGAAACAAAGAGGAAGGGAACATGACAACGTCCCCTACTTTTGGCCTTGCAATGCCGGTAGGAAAATTTTCATGTTGCAACGGATAGTTATCACCATGCAAACCGTATTCAAAACAGCCTTCATCGGGGTCTTTTTTGTCTTTGGGTAGCACTAAATAGACCGCGCCGCTAATCCAGCCCACTTCGTGAATGTGCCTATCTACAAAGCCGCCACGCCGCAAGCGCACATACCAAGAGCTGGTAAATTCTAATTCGTTGGGAAATGATTTAATCAGTTCGCAATCTGCCCCGGCAAATTTATTTTTATAATTTAAAAATTCTTGTTTGATGATTTCGCCCAGTTTTCTAAAAGAGGCTTCAGGACGCTTAAATAAATTGCCCGCTGACTGCTTGCCGTTGATAATCATGGCTTGTGCGCGCACTTCAATGGCGGTGTTGTCAATGTCGCGCAGTAAATCTTTTAAAAATTGGCTGTCAGGCTCGGCAAGTTCGGGAATGCTTTTTTGATAAACAAAATCAAAGCCGTTTTTGCAAAAATTGTACGTGTCTTCTACCCCAAAGTTGGTGGCGTAGTGCGTGGATAGCGTTTGTAGAAAAGGTGCATTGTGTTTAGCGCCAGTTTGCACAATATTTTCAAGCTTGGTTTTAAAGGCG
>JAKPIR010000256.1 GCA_029549705.1 Pseudomonadota bacterium
GCAATTAATTTATCCCTATTACCATGATTGGTATTAGGAAAAATACTGTTAGAGCTAATTGCTTGTAAAAAAGTCGCTGTTTGATTTGAATCCAAAGAATACACTGGTGCAGGTTTTTTATCTGACTTATAGTTTTTTTCAAAGGCTTCGTAAATTATATTTTTATATTTTTCACTTTTAATAAGAGATTTGTCATCTACATTCAGCGCACCTTCAATAAAGTCTTGAGTAAGCCATATTAAATAGTTGCATAAATTTCGTAAACGAGCGTTAGATGTGGAAATGTCTACTAAAATACCAGATGGAATGCTATGAAGCTTAGGGTTGTCAATTGAACGAATTCTGGCTAACTCTTTAGAAGAGAAGTCGCACCAACCACTGAATTCATCAATTTCTCTTCTTGTTAATGCAAGTGAATTATTCTTCACCCGTGTTTCTGGTGCTATCCAATTAGGGTTTCTTGATTTTTTTATTAGTGACCATTCTAAGTAGAATGCCAAATCTCTAAGGATTGCAAGGTGAGTATTATGGCTTTTTTGGCCTAAATTTCGATAGACATATAAAGTGGGCAACTCACATAGTAGACCGCTGCGAGTATCTAAAAGTACGGCTCTTCTGACTGAACGTTTGTTAACTCCAGAGCCGATATCTTCGATAATAATTCTTGTTTGCGCTGTAAGGTTTTCAATCATTAAATGTTTACATAAAATACATATGCTCAAATATATTATAAGGCATAATTTTATTTTTTTTAATATAAATTTTATTTAAACTTAACATCATGATTATATTATATTTATTTATATTAAAGATTACATTGTTGTTGTTGTGCTAATATCTTTACCACCACTCATACACACCAGCACGGTGTCGCCATCTTCAATCATATTGTAGTCGCCAATCGCTTTGCCAGTAGCGCTAATCAAACTATTGCGTAATTTGATGAAGTTATTTGAATAATTGGCAGGCAGGTGTTTAATCATGTAAGAATTATGGTTATGTTTTGATAAGTTAAAGGTTTAATGAGCGACCGCCATCTACAGCCAACACGTGGCCAGTCACAAACGGTGCATCGTAAATTAAAAACCCTACCGCCTTGGCAATATCTTCAGGTTCACCTACGCGTTTGAGCAGGGTTTGATTGATGACCCTTTGTCGATAGACTTCATCAAACTGCGGATTATCTTCTGGCCACTGTACGGGGCCAGGGGCCACCGCATTTACGCGTACTTCAGGGCCTAATTCATGCGCAAGCGATTTTGTAAGGGTAACTAAACCCGCTTTAGCTACGCTGTAGACGATGTACCCCTTTTTAGGCCGTTCAACATGCATATCAGTAATATTTACAATACAACCATGGTTTTTTCGTAACTCAGGCGCAGCGGCCTGCGATAAAAATAAAGGCGCCTTTAAATTGCTACCCATAAGGTCTTGCCATTTGGTTTCATCAATGTGACCGATTTCACTGGGATAATAAGTCGAGGCGTTATTGATGAGAACATCCAGTCGGCCAAAATGATGGATGGTTTGCCCAACAAGGTGCGGTAAATTGATGATGTCTAGCAAATCAGCTTGAATAATGGCAACAGAATTTGCGCGTTGTAAATTCAACTCTGCCTGTAGGGCACGCGCCTCATTTGTAGAACTACGATAATGAATCATCAGGCTTGCGCCCTGCGAGTGTAACTGGCGGCATATCGCCGCGCCTACGCGTTTGGCGCCACCAGTGATGAGTACAACTTTATTTGTATTGTTTGCAATCATGCATTTTCCAATTCTAATTGTTCGCTATTATAATCCAAGACCATGAGCACATTACCTAAACCACCCCTAGAGGCCAAAAATCATAGCGAGCAGCTAGTCATCAAGATTCAAAAAGAAATACTTACAGCCGGTGGCTGGATAAGTTTTGAGCGATTTATGCAGTTGGCACTTTATGCGCCTGGCTTAGGTTATTACAGCGCAGGCAGCCAAAAGTTCGGTGATGTTAGAAAAGGGGGCGGCGATTTTGTCACCGCGCCACAAATTTCTCCGCTATTTGCGCAAACGCTTGCCAATCAAATGCTGCAAATCTTGCAGTTAACACAGGGTAATGTGCTGGAGCTAGGTGCAGGTACTGGCAGGCTGGCGGCGGACTGTTTACTTGCTTTGGCTGAGTTGAATTGCCTACCCAAGCGCTATTTTATTCTGGAAGTAAGTGACCACTTGCGTCAGGTACAGCTTGAAACATTATCGCAAACATTGCCGAAAGATGTGCTTCAACGGGTCGAGTGGTTAAATGCATTGCCGAAACACTTTGAAGGAATAGTTATTGGAAATGAGGTGCTTGACGCAATTCCGGTACACATCGTACATAAAAATGCCAATGGCATTGAGGAGTGCGGTATTTCAGTGGTTAATCAACAGTTTGTTTGGCAGAATCGTCCTATCAATCAACATAGCGCCCCGAGTGAAGCAGGTCTATATGAAGCGGTCACCAACCTCAATTTACCCGAGGGATATACGACAGAAATTTGCCCTGCTGCTGGTGGACTAGTGACTTCGCTTGCCGCTTCAATAAAGAAGGGCGTAATAATGATGATAGATTACGGTTTTTCAGCGCGTGAATATTATCATCCGCAGCGCAATCAGGGCACACTCATGTGCCACTATCAGCATTATGCGCATTCTGAACCGTTAATTTATGTAGGATTACAAGATATCACCGCCCACGTGGATTTCACCAGCATTGCCCATGCCGCAGTGAAGAATGGCCTAAATTTAAGTGGCTTTTGCAGTCAGGCGCAGTTTTTAATGAATTGCGGAATTTTAGCGCTGTTATCTGAAGTTTCTCCCAATGATATGGCAAGCTATGCCCCGCTGGCAGCGGCAGCCCAAAAGTTATTATCTCCCGCAGAAATGGGCGATTTATTTAAAGTAATTGCTTTTAGCAAGGGGATTGATGCAGCGCTAATTGGGTTTTCGAGTGGGGATAAATCACACACCTTGTAGCGCTGGGCAATCAAAAATGTAACCTTTGAAAGTATAATGGCGCCTATGACAAACGATATCAAAACCGAACAACAAGCCCCTAAAGCTTTCACAAATGAACAACAAGGCACGGATGTTGAGTTAAAACATCGCCGTATTCGCAGTTTTGTATTGCGTCAGGGACGCGTGACAAAAGGTCAAGAGCGCGCACTTGAAATCGGCTGGCCAAAATTTGGCGTAGAGTACGTTGCCAAGCCAATTGATTTGAATACACTGTTTCATCGACAAGATTCATCTAAAATTCTGGAAATCGGTTTTGGCATGGGGGAGACCACTGCAAAAATTGCACATACACTGCCCGATTGCGATTTTTTAGCCGTTGAAGTACATACGCCGGGCGTTGGCGCATTATTAAAGCTTATTGAAGAGCAATCCCTCACGAATATTCGCATTATTCAGCATGATGTGGTTGAAGTGCTGCAAAACATGTTGGCAGATGCCAGCTTAGACGGGGTGCATATTTTCTTTCCTGACCCATGGCACAAAAAGCGCCATCATAAGCGTCGGCTGATTCAGGCGGAATTTGTAAAATTGCTTTGTACCAAACTTAAGGTGGGCGGTTATTTGCATGTGGCGACCGATTGGCAAGAATATGCCGAATGGGTGTTAAATGTGTTGAATGCGGAAACACAGCTTACCAATACCGCAGAAAACTATGCCCCCAAACCAAGCTACCGACCGCTGACTAAATTTGAGAGTCGTGGCCTTAAATTAGGGCACGGCGTTTGGGATATGGTCTTCACCAGAATTTGAGTCTTCGGCAAATAGCCACTTCCCTATTACTTTTTCAGCTTCTTCAACACCTTGTTTTTTTAGGCTTGAAAATAATTGAATGGTGCATTCGCTGTTGTAGTTGTTGCCCCAGTTGTCAATGAGTTCTTTGCGAACCTTGTTGAGCGTTAGAGCGGCTTCGCCGCGTGATAGTTTGTCTGATTTAGTCAGTAAAACATGTACCGGTTTGCCACTTGGGCAAAACCAATCCAGCATTTGGCGGTCTAGCAGAGTGAGCGGGTGGCGGCTATCCATAACCAGAACCAAACCGCCTAAGCTAGCGCGTTCACTTAGGTAGCGCGCTAGTACATTTTGCCAATGCGCGCGCATCGCCTCTGGCACTTTTGCGTAGCCATAACCAGGCAAATCAACCAAATGGCGATCATTACCGAGGGTGAAAAAGTTAATGAGCTGTGTGCGGCCTGGCTGTTTACTCACAAATGCAAGGCGATTGTGATTGGCTAATGTGTTCAATGCGCTGGATTTTCCAGCGTTTGAGCGTCCGGCAAAAGCCACTTCGATACCGCTTGCAGGCGGTAGGTCGCGTAAGTGGTGTGCGGATATAAAAAAAGTAGCGTTTTGGAACAATGGCATTTAAATTCAATTCTTAAGTAATCGGTGTTGCTATGAAACCTCAAACATGAGGTGCAGTTAATAACTGTGAAAAATGCTATCACGAAAGGGTCTTTTTCGCTAAAATGTTGAGCAATTCTTTGAATAACCTAAGTTTTAGGAGCTGTAATGCAATTTCGTCATCGGGTAGGGTTAAATTCAGTAGTTGTAAATTTAGCGGGTTTAATGTTGAGCCTTGTTTTTAGTACGTCTGCACAGGCGGCAGATGCTGTCAGTTCGGCTGAAGATACCGCTAAAAATGTCTGTTCAGCTTGCCATGGTGTTGATGGCAATAGCGGAATTACGGCTAACCCAAAATTGGCGGGTCAGCATCCAGAGTATTTGCAAAAGCAACTCACGGAATTTAAATCAGGTAAGCGTGCCAATGCCGTTATGGCAGGCATTGCCGGGGCGTTAAGCGATGAGGAAATGAAAAATTTAGCGGCCTATTTTTCAAAACAAAACTTAAAGTTAGGTCAAGCTACGACTAACGGCAAAGGTTCTTTGGGCGAAAAAATCTACCGTGGCGGTGTTGCTGCCACCAATGTGCCAGCCTGTGCAAGCTGCCATGGCGCAAACGGTGCAGGTATTCCCAAGCAATTTCCGCGATTAAACGGTCAACATACAGATTACACATTGACGCAACTCAAAGCATTTCGTTCAGGTGAACGCGCAAATGCACCGATGATGATGGTGATTTCTGCCAAAATGACAGACGCAGAAATGGCTGCCGTGTCTGATTATATTCAAGGGCTGCGCTAGATTTTTTCGCCTGCGCGATACGTCTGAATTGCGCGAATCTTATAGACAGTTAAGGTTAAATTAGGGTAGCGGAAGCGTTACCCTAAACGTTTTTTAATACCCTGTTCTAATCTAACCTTTTGCACTGCCCTGCAAGCCTTGTAAATAAAGGCTCGCAGGGCAGTGTTTTTTGTTCGCAGGATTTAGCACGGGGTTGAATGCAAATTTAAACAAGCTAAACGCTTTGTTCAGAGGCTAACATTTCTAGCCTAAACCGTACTTCACCATTCACATTATCCACCAAGCTTAATTGATAACCTGCTTGGCTCGCCTGCTGCGCCGCATGATACAACCCTACACCTAAACCATTTTTTGAAGTGACGTGTGATTTAAATAACTGCGCTGCAATGTCTTGCGGCATGGCAGAGCCGGTATCCGTCACTTCAAGGCAAAAGTGGTTGGATGGCATTAAGGTCACTTTAATTTGCGTATTTGCCTCTAGTTTGGTTTTTTCAAGTGCATTTTGCACTAAATTATCAACCACGCTGTCGAGCACATCCGGGTCAATATCAGCCTTAGGCAAAACAGCAGGGGATTCAAACTGAATTTGCTGATTGCTGTTGAGTTGCCTGAAACTCTTCCACCAAGTGGCCACTTTTGCCTGACGTTTTTTCTCAACACTTGGCCGCTCCAGCTTGGTAAGCGTGGCGGCAAGCCGCTGATTGAGTCTGGGTAATTGCTTTTTAATCAACTCAATCAATCTGATATCACCTTCAGCATCACTCGTTTGCTCTGCGGCAGATGTCAAAGTACCCAGCGATTGCAGAATGTTTTTGATGTCATGCGTGAGTCGCGAGCCGGTTTCATAAAACGTTTGCATGTAAGTGTTTTGGCTGATGGTTTCTTCACGGCATTTTGCCTCATAGAATTCGCTCATGATTTGCGTGAGCAATTGCACGTGTAAATACATGGCAGGGCTAAATTGCCAACGTGAATAAAGCGTCAGATGCAGTTGCTGAAAGCTGAAGGTGGAGATGTGCGGTGTGGCAAATCCCGCTTGGTGTTTGGCGCCGTCCATCTCCCAAAGTACACCGCTTACCCATTTCAAGGCCGCAAGCTCACGCATCGAAGCTTCCAAAAAGTCACTGGCGGTTAACTCGTAATCGGCATGCATGGCAATTTTTCTTAGCCATTCTTCAAAAGGCAGGCCGAGGCTCAATAAATAGCGTGACATTAACAATTCTAGGCCTGAAAAAGTCTCGCTAGGGTTCCATAGCCAGCTCAGCATCACTAAGGTAACTGCCAAGCCAAGCACCACATAAATCAGCAATTTTACATAGTGTACTTGCCAGGTTACGCCTATCGCAAAACCGCCTAAAATAATAATGAGCGTCGCTAAATAAATCAGCAACGTATAGAAAAAGTCGATATTCTGCGCTGGCACAAGCGGCTTGTTTTTAGCTGATAAAAACAGGATGGTCAGTGGCAGAATTGGCAGTAAATAAGTCAGTAAAAATTCAGCAGCGACTAAATCATCTTTTGCGTTCAGCAGTTTTGGCACCACCCAAAGCAGTAATACTGCGAGTAAATAGGTTGCCGCTAAAATATTGGGTAATCTGGCGCGGGTTGTTTCGCCAGAAATAATGCGCCCGCCAATCAGCGCAAACAGCCCGGCAATCCAAAAAGCGGTAATCCACCAGTTGATATAATATAGCGTAAAGGTAGTGCCAATTAGAACGACTAAAACCGATAACCATGAAAGTTTTTTATTGTGATGAAATATCGGCTGCCACAGCAAGAAGAAACCAAAGTGACATAAAAACAAAGCGCTAAAAAACTGGCTGATATCTCCCCAGATTAAGAGCGCATGGAGTGAAAGCAACATTAGCGCCATCAAACGGTCAGTATCATTAAACATGCGACGGTAGACGTGAGAAAGTGTAAGCATAAATTTTGGCTCATCAGATATTTGAAGTGGACGTTATTTCCATAGCAGTCCAGCCTGATATTGTAATAGCATTCAATGCGATTTAACCATATCAGGCAATGTTAAAATTTAGACACAATCGTCGAATTATCAACATGCGCGCTGCAATTTTCTATGGATAAAAGCAAAAAAACAGATAGAATGCTAACAATAATCAAGAAAAGCATCAGATAAAGGTGAAAAATCAGCTGGCATGATGTTTGCATGAGACAAGTTAACAGTCAAACAGCGCATTACTTTTAACAGGTTTACTGGCATATTTATTTAATGGTTTGGAAAATTATATGAAAAAACAACAAACAGGCTTTACTTTGATTGAACTAGCGATTGTGCTGGTGATTATCGGTTTGCTTCTAGGTGGTGTGCTTAAAGGACAGGAGCTGATTAACAGCGCCAAGGCAAAAAGTATCATTGCTGAATTTAAAAACGTACAGGTATTTATTTATGGCTATCAGGATAAATTCCGCGCATTACCTGGTGATGATGGCAACGTAGCAGCCCATTTGAATGGTGCAACCTTGGCAACTACAGGCGGTACCGTTGGAAATGCCCGTATCGAAGGTGCTTGGAATTCAACCACATTAACAGATGAATCTGCTCTTTTTTGGCAGCATGTTCGATTAGCAGGTTTGGCAACTGGTCCGACTAACACTGCGGCAGCTGATTATTTACCAAATAATGCTGAAA
>JAKPIR010000280.1 GCA_029549705.1 Pseudomonadota bacterium
CATATTGATTTGCCCTTTAACCTGCATTTAACGCCGCGCCCCAATGGTTTTAACGCTAATCTCCATTTAACAGAAGCCAGTTTTAGTGATGAAGCAGGTCTGCATGCGGCCGAGAAGTTATCGGGTGACTTAGAATTTAACCTGACTAAAGAGGCCCTAGGTTACCGTTGGCAGAATACGCTGAATTGGGCTGGGGGTGAAATGTTCTGGCAACCATTTTATTTTAATGGCGGTGGACACCAGTTGAGTGCGTCTGGCATGGTGAATGAAAATACCGTGACGGTTGAAACTGCAACGCTCAAACTTAAAAATGTGGGAGATTTAGCATTTAGTGGGCAAATTCGGCGTAGTGATTTTTCTATCATAGCGCTTGATGCCAATATGCCGAGCTTAGATTTGAGCGAAGCATACCCAATGATTTTTAAACCTTTATTAGAGAAAACCGCTTTTAATAATGCCGATATTGACGGCAAAGCCGCACTTAAAGTGTCCGTGCGTAATGCAGAAATTAAAACTTTTGAACTCAAGCTGCAAGACGTGAATATTGACGATAAAAACAAAAAATTTGCTTTTTACAACATCAATGCGCAATTGCCCTGGAACTATGATGAAGCCAAAAAAGTAAGCCTCGCGTACAGTGGAGGCCATTTGCTCAATTTGCCGCTAGGGGCAGCCAATTTACACGCTGAAGTCAATCGCTATTCGCTGACATCGCCCAATTTGACCCTGCCGATTTTGGATGGCGCACTTAAACTGAGCGATGTTTCTGCTGCACGCATTGGCACCGATTGGTATTGGCATTTGCAGGCGCAATTGATACCAGTGTCCATGGCGGATTTTAGTCGCGCGCTGAATTTACCTGTGATGCAAGGAAAGGCTTCGGCTGAGATTCCCTTGGTGACTTACAGTGCTGGAAACTTAACGGCGGATGGCGAAATGGTGTTAAACGTGTTTGATGGCACGGCGACTATCACCAATTTAACCATGCGAAACCCGCTTGGTATTGCGCCACGACTCAATGCCGACATCGCCTTACGACATTTGGATTTAGGTAACTTAACGCGTACTTTCAGCTTTGGTGCGATTGAAGGCAAGCTCGATGGGGATATTGATGATTTGCAGCTGCAAAACTGGAAACCGGTTAAGTTTGATGCGGAAGTGCATAGTAGCCCGGGCAAATATCCTAAAAAAATCTCGCAACGCGCAGTAGAGAATATTTCAGCGCTTGGTGGTGCGGGTGCCGCCGCGGCCATACAGCGTAGTTTTTTGCAATTTTTCAAACAGTTTAATTATGAAAAAATAGGCTTAAGTTGCAAATTGCGCAATGATGTCTGCGAAATGAATGGCATTGCGTCAACGGATGGCGGGTATATCATCGTTAAGGGTAGTGGCATCCCTGCAATCACCGTGTTGGGGTACAATCATTCTGTGGGTTGGAGTGAATTATTGGCACGGGTAAAACGTGTGATTGACGGCAATACAAAGGCAGTGGTTAAGTAATTGAATTAAAAATATAAATGCTTAGGTAAACTTAAGGATATCAGATGAAAAATTGGTTAATGGCACTAGGCGTTGCGGCAATTTTGCCCGCTTGCGTGACGATAAATATTTACTTTCCGGCAGCGGCGGCCGAAAAAGCGGCAGACAAAATTATCGATGATGTTTGGCAACTTAAAAATGGCGAAAAACCGACTGTAAAAACCATTGAGCCAAAAGCTGAGCCAGCACCTGCAGACTCAGCCAAGTAATTCACCCACAAAGGATAAATCATGAAAAAAATTATATTGCGTGTTGCCATGTTATTAAGCGTTTTGCTCGTCAGCCAATTTGCAATGGCGGCAGCCGATTTAGAAGTCAACACTCCCGCGATTACCGCGATTAAAAACAATATGCAGGCGCGCCATGGGCAATTGGCTGGCTTTTACGCGAGTGGCGCGATTGGCCTCACTAAAGATGGCTTAATTGCAGTCAAAGATGCCACTGCCGTGCCGCTTAAAGACCGTGGCGCATTAAATGGCTTGGTATCGGCCGAAAATGCTGACCGCAATAATTTGTATAAAGAAATCGCCACCGCTAACGGTCACCCGGAATGGCAAGGTGAGATTCAAAGCACTTTTGCGGGCCGCTGGATAGACAAAGCACAGAGCGGCTGGTTTTATCAGGGCGCGGGTGGTTGGGTTAAAAAGTAATATAGACAAGCCCATTGCTATGGAATGAAGGCTGCCTCGGCAGCCTTTGTTTTTTATAAAAGTTTTTTGTAGTATGCTTTTAACTATGACACCCACCCTTGTATTTGATATTGAAACGATTCCTGACACCGCAGGCTTACGCACTTTGCTCGATGTGCCTGCGCACGCCACCGATGATGATATTGCTAACATCGCGTTTCACCAGCGTCGTCAGCAAAATGGCAGTGAATTTTTGCCGCTGCATCAACACAGAATTTGCGCCATTTCTTGCGCCCTGCGCGAGGGCAACCATTTTAAAGTGTGGACGTTGGGCGATGCGCATTCAACGGAAGCCGAGATTATCCAGCGTTTTTTTGACGGCATTGAAAAATATACGCCGCAAATTATCAGCTGGAATGGCGGCTGTTTTGATTTGCCCGTGTTGCATTACCGCGCCATGATAAATAAGGTGCAAGCCCCGCGCTATTGGGATTTGGGTGAGGATGACAAAGACTTTAAGTGGAACAACTACATCAGCCGTTACCACACGCGTCATCTTGATTTAATGGATTTACTCGCCATGTTTAACGGCCGCGCCAATGCGCCACTGGATGAAATTGCTCAGTTGTGCGGCTTTCCAGGAAAATTGGGTATGGACGGTAGCAAAGTGTGGGCTGCGTATCAAGCGGGTGAAATTGAAGCGATTCGTAATTATTGCGAAACCGATGTGGCCAACACGCATTTGGTGTATTTGCGCTTTCAACTGATGCGCGGTCACCTGAGCGCCAGCGGGTACGAGGCTGAAATTAACTTGGTGCGCGATACACTGTCAAGTTATTCAGCGCCGCATTGGGCAGAATTTTTGGCGGCCTGGAAGCTTTAAATATTTTTCAAAACAACATGCAATAAAATACATTTTTTAAGCGGATTTTAGTAACAACCTTTTTCGATGCTCTGCAAGCCATATAAATAAAGGCTTGCAGAGCATAAAAATTTTATCGAGCGTTTTTACTGGTGTTTTTGCCAATATTAGCCAGTGTAATTTACCCAATTCTTCACTTAAATTTGCGTTAAAATCTTGCTTCAAAATTCACACAGGTTTTTTCATGGCTCGTCGCTCCAGAAGTCGCAACCAAGCGCCTATTATTCCAGAAATCAAGTTTGCCACGATTGAGTCGCTCGATCAGGAAGGGCGTGGCGTGGCGCATGTGGAAGGTAAAACCATTTTTATTGATGGCGCGTTGCCGCAAGAAAAAGTCACCTACCAATCCCACCATATTAAAGCCAGTTATGAAATCGCCAACGTGGTGGAAGTATTAAAGCAATCGAATCAACGCGTGACGCCCAAATGCCCGCATTTTGGCTTGTGCGGCGGCTGTAAGTTGCAGCATCTGGATTTTGCCGCGCAAGTGGCGGCCAAGCAGCGGTTGCTGGAAAATGACTTAAAGCATATCGGTAAAGTGAAGCCTGACAATATGTTGCCGCCGCTTTTTGGCCCAACTTGGGGTTATCGTCACAAAGCGCGTTTAAGCGTGAAATATGTGGAGAAAAAGCAGCGCGTGTTGGTGGGCTTTAATGAAAAGGCCACACGTTTTGTCGCTGATATGAATTCATGCGAAGTGCTGGTGCCTGCCGTGTCAGGCCTGATTGCACCGCTACAGAATTTAATCGTGCAACTCAGTATTCGCGATAAATTGCCGCAAATTGAATTGGCAGTTGGCGAAAACCCTGCAAACGCACGTGAAAGCGCGCATGTGATTGTGCTGATTTTACGCATTATGGAAGCGCTGAATGCAGATGACGAGCGGTTGCTGAAGCATTTTGCCGACAAACACCAAGTGCAAATTTGGACGCAGACCAAAGGCCCGGATACGATTAAGCCGTTTTATCCGCTAAACGCAGCGCCATTACAATATAGCCTGCCAGAATTCAGTTTAACTTATCCTTTCAAGCCCAATGAATTTACGCAGGTGAATCCACAAATCAACCAAGTGATGATACGCCGTACCATGCAATTATTGGCGCCAAAGGCAGGGGAAAGCATCGCTGATTTCTTTTGCGGCATTGGCAATTTTACATTACCGATTGCCCGTAGCGGCGCACAGGTGCTGGGGTTGGAAGGTCTGGCCAACTTGGTTGAACGTGCCAATCAAAGTGCCAAACTCAATCAAATTAGCAACGCGCAATTTGGCGTGGCCGATTTATTTAAAATGACGCCCGAAGCACTTACCCAATTAGGCCATTTTGATCAATGGCTGGTGGATCCGCCGCGCGATGGTGCGTTTGAGCTGGTAAAAGCGTTGGATGATAGCAATCGCCCAAAAAAAATCGTCTATGTGTCATGCAACCCAGCCACACTGTCGCGCGATGCTGGTGTTCTGGTGAACGAAAAAGGCTATATCTTGAAGGCAGCGGGTGTCATCAATATGTTTCCGCATACAGCGCACGTTGAATCTATTGCGCTGTTTGAGCTTGCGACATAATCTAAAAACCAGTTAGGTTTGGCCGTTTTACATGAAACGGTCATCATTTCGTCACAATCAGCGTGTAATATCAATTTTATCTATTGATAACTAACGCTATGCCTTCAACTTTTCCACCATTGGAACTTATCAATCGTGACACCAGTATTCTGGCGTTTAACGAGCGCGTGCTGAGCCTTGCGCAAAATCCAAATTACCCGCTGTTAGAGCGGCTACGTTTTCTATGTATTGTTTCTTCCAACTTAGACGAGTTTTTTGAGGTACGTGCTGCGCCGCATGTTGAAGCCATGCGTGATGACATTCGTCAGAGTGATATTAATGTGCAGAGTTACCAGGCCATTGCCGAAGATGCGCATTTGCTGGTGGCCAAGCAATACCACATTTTAAATAACGAACTCATGCCAGCGCTCGCAAAACAAGGCGTACATTTGGTGTCGCATGGCGACCGCACGGCGGCGCAACGGCGCTGGGTATCAAAATATTTTGAATCGGATGTGCGCCCTTTGCTTGTACCCATCGCGCTTGATCCATCACATCCTTTTCCGCAGGTGGCCAATAAATCCCTGAATTTTATTGTGGCACTCAGTGGCCAAGATGCCTTTGGTCGCAGTAACAATATTGCGATTGTACGCGTGCCAAGAGCGTTACCTAGACTCATTCAACTGCCGAAAAACCTAAGTGACAAACAGCAAAAGTTTGTATCGTTATCCAGTGTGATCCGTGCGCATCTGGCCAGTTTGTTTGATGGTCGCGAAGTGCTTAACTTTTCTCAATTCAGAGTCACACGGCATTCCGATTTGGCAGTAGATGAAGAAGATGTGAAGAATTTACGTACCGCTCTGCGTAAAGGGCTTGTTCAGCGCAATTTTGGTGATGCAGTGCGGCTTGAAGTATCGCACGCGTGTGATGAAAAACTGGCCAAGTTTTTATTGCAACAGTTTGATTTACCTAAACAATCATTGTATCGCGTTAATGGTCTGGTAAATTTGGCCAGACTGATGCAATTAGCCGATTTGGCAGAAGGCAGCCATTTAAAATTCAAACCTTTTGAGCCTAAAATAAGCCAGCAGTTGGTTCCCAATCAGTCTATTTTTAGTCAGATTAAGCAACGCGATATTTTAATTCATCAGCCGTATGAAAGTTTTGAGTCGGTCATTGCGTTTTTGCGTGAGGCTGTAAATGATCCTGACGTCGTGTCAATTCAGCAGACCATTTATCGAACCGGTTCAGACCCGCGCATGCTAAAACTATTACAAGAGGCAGTGCGACACGGCAAAGAAGTGATGGCTGTGGTTGAGCTAAAAGCAAGGTTTGATGAAGAGGCTAATATCAATTGGGCGGAAGCTTTGGAATCGGTTGGTGCGCAAGTGGTTTATGGCATTGTAGGCTTAAAAACGCATGCCAAAATGTTGCTGGTGATGCGCAGAGAAGGCGCTGGCTACAATGGAAAAACAACCCTTACCCATTACGGCCACGTATCAACGGGCAACTATAATCCAAGAACAGCACGGCTTTATACCGATGTGAGTATGCTCACGGCTGACCCAAAAATCACGCGCGATATGGAATATCTTTTCCGGCATATTGCCAGTCAGGTAAAACTGCCGCGCATGCAAAACCTGCTGGTGGCGCCGTTTAACTTGCATCGACAGATGCTTGGCAAAATTAAAAGTGCAGAACTTGCAGCAAAAGCAGGTAGTGCAGCACGTATCATTCTAAAAATGAACGCACTGACGGATGAAGCCCTTGTGGTTGCGCTGGTAAAAGCAGGGCGTGCTGGGGTGCAAGTGGATTTAATTGTTCGTGGTGCCTGCATTTTACCAGTCGATGCGCCTGGGCTGGAAGGGCGCATTCGGGTGCGTTCAATCATTGGTCGGCTACTGGAGCATTCACGCGTGTTTTATTTTAAAGTGGCCGATGTGGAAAGTATGTGGCTTTCAAGTGCGGATTGGATGAACCGTAACATGATGCGGCGTGTCGAAATTTCCTGGCCGATTGCCGATGCTGAAAATCGCGTGCGAATATTGCAAGAATGTTGCCAGCTCAGTTTGGATGACACGCAAGATGCTTGGCAATTGCTAGCCGGTGGTGAATATCAGCCTGTGTCAAGTTTAGCACGAAAAAATCACGAGCATGTTTTTAGTGCGCAACAAGCGTTGATTCAGCAATATGCTGAATAAATTTTAGCGAGTAAATATGGCAAATCTTGTATGTTGGCGACATGCCGAAGCAGAAGTAGATAGTAAGACGGGTGCTGATATTGACCGCGAACTGACTAAGCAAGGCCGTAAAGACGCGGTGGCTATGGCGAAATGGTTACACCAGCATTTACCCGCCAATACAGAAGTGCTGTGTAGCCCGGCACGACGTTGTTTAGAAACCGCTGCGGCATTGCAACGATTTAACCGACAGCAAAAAATATCGATAGCCGAGTATTTAGGCGTAGATAGCAACGTGGAAAAGATGGCTAAAAATGTGCTGAATGAAGATAGTAGTAGAACTATTTTAATCATCGGCCATCAACCCAACATTGGCATCCTGATTGCACGATTGCTTAAAATGGAGAGTGAAGCCTGTGTGGTGAAAAAGGGTGCTGCGTGGTGGTTACGCCAGCGCCATGTGGATGACACCGTGCAAACTTATTTATTCACTGTACAGCACCCAGATTTCGTCTAACTCGAAATGATTATTCCCGCTATTTTTTCTTTGGTCTGCCGGTTTTAATGGTTGGCACTTTGCTTAACGCAGTTTTAAGCGCTGCATCGCTTAGGGCCGTCAGTTGCATAATGCCGGCGCGCAGTAGCTCACTCTTTTTGGCAGGTGCGCCCAGTTTTGCCAAGCGGTCTTTTAACACATACAGCTGTGCATATTCCGCTTTTGGAATGGTAAAGCTGTCGCGCTCCATTTTAAGTTTAGGGATTTTTTCTTTGACTGGCTTGGCAGGTTTAGCTGCTTTTTTTTCTGCGGTTTTTGCCACAGGCTTGGTGGTTGCTGGTTTAACAGGTGCTGCCTTAATAGTAGGTGCGGTTTTTGCAGCAGTTGGTTTTGTAGTTGCTGGCTTGGCAGCTACTGGTTTTGCTGGCTCAGTTTTAGCAACGGATGATTGTAGCGCCGCCGCTTGAATGGCATTGATTTTTGACATATAAATCTCCTAATTAAACGATATAAACAGTTTATACCGTTTAATTGGGTTTGAGTATGAATTTTTTATGACAATTTATTGGCTTGTCGTCATTTCAAAACGCCAGTTAATCTTTTGCCACGCTAAGCGTTCTTCTTCTAACAAATAGAAAGATTGCGGAAATTTATCTGGCCACGATGACGGCAAATTCAAATGGATAGTTTCATTAAAAAAACGTAACTGCAAGCCGCGTAAGTTCGGTTTTTTTCTCGCGTGACACAAAATGATGCTCAGCCTTAAGCACACTAATTGCATCACAAAAATGCGATCTGAAAAATCAGCTTCCAGACGTTTTAACTTTTCTTTTTGGCCTAAAATCAGTAAGCTCAGGCAATGCAGTTCATGCTGCGAAAACCCAGCAGGCTCGGTGTGTTCAAGAATGTAGGCGCCATGCAAATGCGCATCAATCGGTGAGACGATGCTGCCGATTTCATGCAGCATTGCCGCCCAATGCAATTTTCGCGCATGTGCTTGCTGTTCTCCTGCTTCAAACTGAATATCTGCGCTGATTTTTTCAAACAACGTGTCAGCAACGTCAGCAACCGTATTAGCATGCGTTTCATCGACACCAAATTTACGCGCCAGACGCCGCACTGAGGCATTTCGGATATCGAGCATGGCACTTTCACGCGCGACCATGTCGTACAGCAAGCCGTGCCTGAGCGCACCTTTGGCAACGTGTAAGGTGTCGATTTTAAAATATTCAAAGATGCCGATGAGGATGGATAAACCGCCTGCGATAACGGGTTTGCGGTCTTCTTTTAGCCCAAGCAATTTTAACTTTTCTACATGTCTGGTTTTCAGTAATTCTTCACGCAGCCAAACCAAACCTTCTTTGGTAACGCAGTCTGCGGGCCTGCCGTATTGCACTAATACGTCAGCCACCGCGCCAACGGTACCCGATGCGCCATAGGCAATTTCCCATTGTTGCGGGTTAAAGTGTGCGCCTAGGGTTTCAAAAATGGACTCTGCTGCAATCTCTGCGCGGGTAAAAGCTTTTTCGGTGAACTCCCCACTGGAAAAATGTTTCAGTGACCAAGCCACCGAACCTACATGTAAGGAGGCTGTGTGGTGCGCGGTAAACCCTTGGCCTAAAATAAACTCAGTCGAGCGCCCGCCAATATCAATCACCAAGCGTTTTTCATTCGATTGCGGTAAAAAACGGCTCACACCTTGGTAAATCAGGCGCGCTTCTTCCACGCCCGAAATCACTTCCACATCAAACCCCAGCGTTTTTTTAGCCAGTTTGGTAAAGACTTCGCGGTTATTCGCTTCACGCAAGGTTTGCGTTGCCACCGCGCGTACATGCGCAGCGTCAAAACCTTTTATGCGTTCGGCAAAGCGGGCAAGGCATTTGAGCCCGCGTTCAATGGCTTCTGGCGTCAGGTTACGGTCTTCGTCCAGCCCGCCGCCTTGGCGCACGGCTTCTTTTAAATATTCAACGCGTTCGATATGGCCGCTATCGAGCCGGCCGATTTCAAGCCGAAAGCTGTTTGAACCCAAGTCAATCGCAGCGAGCAGGCTTTTGTCAGCGGGGTGGTGTGTGTGGTTTTCCATAGTGGCCAATCTGCGAATTTAGATAAAACAATAATATTGTTTATATTGCCATTATAGTTTGAAATTTTTGTGACTACTAAAAAATCACGATAGATGTGAATTGTTTAAGCGGTAGTTCTTAGCGGACACAACAGCTGGTTACCGATTGTAGTTGCTGATTTTTAAAGCTTAAGACTAAAGTTAGATAGGTGGATTACAAGAGAGATTTTGTATATTATTTGGCTAGAGGATACCCCCAAAAATTTGCATTCTTGGGGGGTACCTTACGACATTTAAGTCTTATTATAGCAACGTGCCCCATTCCGAAGGATTACGTTAAAAGAATGATAGCACTAAATTAAATTTCAGGGGAATGTTATGGCACTTGTTTTTGGTTTGGATATTGGCATTGCCTCTATCGGCTGGGCGGCGATTGATGATGAGCAAGCAATAACACCTTTGCTTGGGCTAGGCTCACGTATATTTGTAGCGGCAGAAGTACCCAAAACGGGCGAATCGTTAGCAAAACCAAGGAGAGAAGCACGTGGAATGCGCCGTCGCATTCGTCGCCGTGCGC
>JAKPIR010000290.1 GCA_029549705.1 Pseudomonadota bacterium
AGGCCAAACACGCTGCCGCTTCAGTAGCCGCACTGTAAATCGCTCGCAAATCTGCGGCTACGACCTTGCGCTCTTTCCATGGCACAAAGCGCAGTGAGTGTCTTACTTGATGCACGATACATTGCTGTACCTGCGTCCGCGGATAAACGGCGTTAATCGCTTCTTCAAAGCCCTTTAAACCATCCACGCAGGCAATGAGAATGTCATTGACGCCACGGTTCTTCAATTCGGTGAGCATGCTTATCCAAGCCTTTGCACCCTCAGTGGCCTGACCCCAAAGCCCCAACAGCTCTTTCTGGCCTTGCATATTGATACCAAGCGCTACATACAGATGCCGCTTGGCTACCGTGCCATTCTGGCGGGAGCTGGTGACCAGTGCGTCTAAATAAACCACGGCGTAACGTTCAGATAAAGCGCGTTGTTGCCATGCGCGCATGTCGTCTAATACTTGATCGGTCAGCGTACTGATAAAGCCAGTGGATACTTCAACCGCATAGCGTTTCTCCAGGTAGCTTTGAATGTCGCGTACACTCATACCGTGACCGTAAAGCTCAATAATCTCATCGCTAAAACTGTCGATCTTGCGCTGATGTTTACCAATGAATTGCGGTTCGAAGCTACCGAGACGGTCTCGTGGTGTGTCAATTTCCACATAGCAGTCATCGGCAATAATGGTCTTGCGGCTTACGCCGTTACGGCTATTGCCCGTGTTTTTACCTGTGGCAGCATGTTTGTTATAACCCAGATATTGTGTCATTTCGGTTTGCAAGGTGCGTTCCGCGACGCGTTTAAATACGTCTTTCATGAGCGATTGGTAGTCGTCCATGTTTTTAATACCGCCCAGTAAGTCTGCAATATCTGCTGCGGTGGTGGTGGTTAAATCTGTTTTAGCTTTATCCATTCTAATTACCCCGTTTCTGAATTTAATTACTTCTACTACAAAATTCAGTTACACAGAAATTTGAACGGTCTCTTAATTACTGTAAAATCTATCTATCAAATTTCGCTAGCAGTTATTTAAATAGATTTTAAACATGAATTCACAAATGCCTGCACCTCATAATCCCCACCAAAACCATCTGCTTGATGCCCTGTTAACAGCGGATTACGACAGGCTGTTTCCACAGCTCGAGTTAGTTGAAATGCCGCTTGGTGAAGTATTGTATGAGTCTGGTGGAAAACTAAAATATGTTTATTTTCCGACAACGGCAATTGTCTCTTTACTGTATGTGCTGGAGAATGGCTCTTCTGCCGAAATCGCAATCGTTGGCAACGAAGGCATTCTGGGCATCTCCATTTTTATGGGTGGAGACACCACGCCTAGCAGAGCGATTGTTCAAAGCGCAGGCTACGGCTACCGCATGAAAGCCCAACTTTTAAAAAATGAATTTAATCTTGCGGGCACTGTCATGCGCTTACTTTTGCGCTACACCCAAGCACTGATTACGCAAATGTCGCAAACTGCTGTGTGCAACCGACACCACACAGTAGAACAACAACTTTGCCGTTGGTTATTATTAAGCCTAGATAGACTTTCAACAAATCAGTTAAATATGACGCAAGAGCTCATTGCCAATATGTTGGGGGTTCGTCGTGAAGGCGTGACTGAAGCTGCAGGCAGATTACAGCACGACGGTTTAATTAAATACACCAGAGGCCGCATTTTAGTTTTAGATCGGCCTGCAATTGAGCAGCGCGTTTGTGAATGCTATCAAGTGGTCAAAACCGAATTTGATCGGCTTCTTCCCTCTATCCATGCTATTGCAAAGTAATTTGGCTACTCCTGCGCTATCAAGCATTTTTAAAGGACTAATAAGCAACCAAATCACACGCAACTTCATCGATAACATACAAAATTCCAAATA
>JAKPIR010000294.1 GCA_029549705.1 Pseudomonadota bacterium
ACTTCAAATCTACGCGGACAACCAACAGGCGACTGTGCGCATCAAATAAACTAGCCAGCAGGCGCTTGAGTGCATCAAACCGTGCTGCAGGCATCTTCACATTGCGGTCATACATAGTCTTGCGCAGCTCCATGCGCTTACAAACATCACGGAGCTTATGGAGAAAAGCCATATAGTTTTCCCACGCAAAGCGCTTGGCATCCCTATCCACCATAGTCGGGTTGTTGGCGAAGGCAAAAACACCCGGCAAAGGCAGGGCCGCCTCTAGCAGCGCCTGCACTTCTTTGGGGCAGGATTGATATACAGGTGTCAGCTTTAAGCGTGCAAGCAATGGCTTTGCCGTGGCAAAATCTTCAGCCTGGCTCAGTGCCTGTGATTTAAGCAATTCCAAACCCTTGCGCTCGCTCTCTAGCGGTAATAAGGGCGACTGATAATCAGCCCATGTGTAGGGATCATCATTAATGCGGTCGTACAGCAATACGGGCGAAGCTTCCTCTGCGCTCAATACCCTGCGTACAAATTGGCAGGCGGCATTAATGCTCGACGCCATATGAAAGCTAGGCCTTGGCCTTGCCCTTGCCTTGTAGGGTGTCCATGGATGGTTTGTAGCGCCTTTGCTCGCCCGCTCATACGGCATTGCCATGATTTTATTGGCAATGCTCGTCACCTCTGCTTCACTCCATATTGCGGACTGATTTACAGCCGCAACAAGATTGTTCGAGTTTGGTGATGGCATTGCTATTGAGGATGCATTCATGTTTTTTCCTATTTACCGCATAAATTCATTCCGACATTTTGAAATTGCACAAAAAGGCTTTGGCTGTGCCAATATGCCCTTAGTTGCGTTGATATTGCTTGATTTTTCATTTTCCATATTTCCCATTTTGCTTTTTTGTTTACGTCATACGGCTCCGCCTACCTAATCACATTCATTCACAACATTAAGGCCTTTGAAAACAATGCACGCAAAGAGCCTCCTTGCCGCCAGTAGGCAGCAAATTCTCTTTTTCTTCAGCAAGGAGGGGTGACAAATTTGCCTAAATTTGGCGTTTTTGGTGGGTTTCTCCATGTTTGAGTTGGTGCGCAACGTATGGCACGCGCTTATGGCCAAGGGGTAAAACCGTTTCTTTTCCTGATAATTTATTTAGATCCTCGCTTTTAAATAATTTAGCCTCTGCATAATAAATAGAGGCGTTAGAATGGATGCTATTCATACTGATCGTCTGTTTATTGAATCCTTTCCGCCATTTTTTGCATGGGTTATGAAATGGGCTGGTGTTTGCAGCTGCACGGCATTGCAGTCTCGCATATCGGTCAAGTGCATGATGAGCGCACATGCTGAAATAAAAATAAATTGCTTTCTGTTGTTTGGTGGTTTGATTGTGGTGAGATGCTTGGCTGATATGGGCACGTTCGCCGTCCGCAATATTCATCAGATACTGTGGGTTTTGGAATTGCCGCAACACTGCCGCATCAAACTCTGGGCTAGGGATGGAGTTAAACAAAGGTATGCGCAGCAAGTAAGCTGGCCTTAATTGGGCCTGGCCTAAGCCATGGGGCTTGACCTTTGCCTGAGATATAAAGGTGCCTAGTCCTTGCAGCCTGTGGCCAAGGCATGCAAGTAAGGCAATTAAAAATGGGCTTTCTACGGTTTGTAGTTGAGAATATGAAAGGCCACGCTGAGTCAGAGGCTCAGCTTTTCGTTGACAGCAGTACTTATCGCGGCCGAGTGATGACGGTGCATTCCTTTCTGTAGGTTTTGTCGTTTTTTGGGGCAAATAAGGCGGGCAAGACCAAGTGGGCTGCAACACTGAGCAGCTGTGCCCATGCGTGGCTCCGCTGATATCCATAAGCCCCATGCGCACATTAGCCCAGCGCACTGCCCCTGGATGGCGGTGCGCTGTTAATTGGGATCTGCGAACGAATGTGGGCATGGCTCTTGATGTATTTCCGATGGGGCATCAGGCTACGAGTGACAGGCTCCGATTGACCTCATACCAAGTCAGCCAACGGCGACCTGCCGGATCAGGTACTTTTTGTGTAAAAACTGCGCCTTTGTTAACCAAACGCTCCAAGCAGCGGCTGAGTCGCTTGCCATCACCCCGAAAAGCCCTCGGGCTGACATGATGCACATGGGTTTTGGTAAAACTGGCGGACCAGTAATGGCGCTGTAGTTGCCCCAGGAGTGCGATCTCATCGTGTTGATTTTGGT
>JAKPIR010000288.1 GCA_029549705.1 Pseudomonadota bacterium
TGGTGGTCAATCGGCTTATTGATAAAGTCCGTGGCACCGTGGCCTAGCATTTGGTAGCGGATGTCTTTGTTGGTTTCAGCCGTGACGACCACGACTGGAATGTCTTCTAAATGTGGAATGTCTTTCAGCGCACAGATTAACTCGTAGCCAGACATTTCTTTCATTTTGTAATCGAGCAAAACCAAGTCTGGTTCATTGCTAGAGAGCCATTCAAGGGCAGAAATTGGGTTGGAAAAAGATTCAACCACGATAGAATCGCAAATACCCAGCACGGTTTCGCGCAGAATGGTTCTGGTGGTAAATTCGTCGTCGATGATGACAATGGTTTGCTGCGGGTTTAGCAGCGCATTTTCGTCATTCGGGTCAAATGGCATTTTTTGCTCTTTCAGTAAAAAGTTGCTTTACAGTGCACGTCCGCACCGTCTATTTGATTGAATAGAAGCAATATGTGTGCCTAATGCGAATTTTTATAAATTCCTTTGTATTTCATTGCGTTAGAAAGTGGGTGTTGATTTTTTAACTTTTTTTGTGGCGTTGATTGCCAAAATCTCAACATGAATGTCAATAAATGGCACTCAGCAAAGCCAGTAACTGCAAGGGATGTATGTTTTTTGTAGCAGTGGTCCGTGACCGCGAAAACGACGGTTCGCAGTCACGGACCACTGCTACATAAACTGATATGTAATATAAAAGATTGGTGGAATCAGAGCGATCACCTAAGCAAGTCAGGCTATTTCACTCTCTACCAAGAAGCTTGCGCTACTATCCAACGCCAATAAATCGGTGAGTATCGGCATGGTTTCATCTAGCACTTTAGGCAGCGACCAGGGTGGGTTAATGATAAATAAGCCGCTGCCATGCATACCAAAACCTTCTGTGGATGGCGTTTGTATGGTCATGGCAACATGCAGCCAATTGGGCAGGTTGAGGCGATGCAGTTGTTCTATCATGTCATCTGGTTCTGGGCGCTGCAAAATGGGGTACCAAATCATATAAGTGCCGGTTGCAAAGCGTTTCAGGCTGTCTTTAATCGCATCAACCACATGCTGGTAATCCTGCTTATTTTCATATGGCGGGTCTATCAGCACGACCGCACGGCGTGGCTGTGGCGGCAGGCAAGCTTTAATGCCGTTAAAACCATCTTGCATTTCAATGTTGACTTGCTTGCCTTGCCCTCTGAAGTTTTCAATCAACAACTTGCAGTCGTTCGGGTGCAATTCAAATAGCCGCATTTTGTCATCAGCGCGTAAAAAGTCTTGGGCAATCATCGGTGAGCCCGGGTAAAATTTGAGGCCGCTTGGGTTATGGTGTTTGATGCACGTCACAAAATCCGCCAGTGGTTTGGGCAAGTTTTCAGCCTTCATGAGTTTGGCTATACCTTGCTCAAACTCTGCATTTTGTGTGGCGTAGCCCTCAGTTAAACTGTACAGGCCAGCGCCCGCGTGGGTGTCAATATACCAAAACGGCTTCTCTTTTTGCTTTATGTAATCCAGCACCAGCGTCAGCACATAGTGCTTAAGCACATCGGCATGGTTGCCAGCATGGAAGGCGTGACGGTAACTCAGCATAAAGTTTACTCAAAAGTGTGGAATAGCTGTCATTATAACTTTACCTCTTGCATCTCACATTTTTTCACTTAAAAGATGCACCATAAATTGACTTTTCGGTTAGCATTTCACCTATGACATTTTCACGCCAACATGCACATGATGACCACGACGACCATGATGATCACGACCACTACCTGATTCCCTTTTTACTGATTTTTACCTTTGCAATAGTTGAGGCGGTTGGCAGTTGGTACACAGGTTCTTTGGCATTGTTAAGCGATGCAGGTCATATGTTTACCGATGTGGCAGCACTCGGTTTGGCTTGGCTCGCAGGCATTCTTTCTAAAAAACCCAAAGTGGCAAGGCATCGTTCAGGGGTGAGTTATGTGGAATTAGCTGTTTCTATTATCAATGCCATTACCATGCTGGGCGTAATTGCTTTTGTGGTATTTGAAGCAATTGCACGATTCAAAACACCGCATATCGTGCAGGGTGCGGGGTTGACCATTATTGCAACCCTTGGTTTGATTGTGAATTTGATTGTCGCCAAGCAGTTGCATCACCAAGCTGTGCACCATGCGGAAACCCTGAATAACCGCGCGGCGTTTTTGCATGTGATAGGTGATTTGTTGGGCTCAATTGCAGCCGTTGCGGCCGGGGTGGTGATTTATTTTACGAGCTGGATGCTGATAGACCCGATTTTATCGCTACTCATTTCACTGCTACTTTTAGTGTTTACCTTAAATCTAATACGCGATATTTGGCGCACCATTCACGGAAAAACAACCTTAACCCACCACCATTAAACAGGAGAACAACATGCCCTATGTCAATATTAAACT
Source organism: Pseudomonadota bacterium (assembly GCA_029549705.1). GTDB lineage: Bacteria > Pseudomonadota > Gammaproteobacteria > Burkholderiales > Methylophilaceae > Methylotenera. The sequence continues at coordinate 2,393 of JAKPIR010000288.1, forward strand.
TGCAGGAAATGTCAGCAAAGAGCAAAAAGCACAAATCGCCAAAGAATTTACCGAAACCTTGGAACGGGTTGCGCATAAACCAAAATCTTATACCTACATTACCTTTGAAGAGGTGTCTTATGAAGATTGGGCAATTGGTGGAAAATTGCTCGACGAGTAAAGGCCAGACTGTTCAACGGCGCATCATTTTCAATGGCGTGGAGTGATGCTGCTGGTGTTAAAATATTGCCATGTTTGACCCCAAGCCCATTCTAAAAAATCTGCCCAACCTGCCCGGCGTATATCGGATGATAAACGCGACGGATGAGGTGATTTATGTGGGTAAAGCCAAAGACCTCAAAAAGCGCGTTTCAAGCTACTTCAACAAAAATCTGCCTAGCCCGCGTACGCGGATGATGGTGAGTAATATCACCAAAATAGAAACTACCGTGACACACAACGAAGCAGAAGCTTTGTTGCTGGAAAATAATCTGATTAAAAGCTTATTGCCGCGTTACAACGTGCTGTTTCGTGATGATAAATCTTACCCCTACATCACGTTGACCAATGATAAGTTCTCTCGCCTCTCGTTTCATCGCGGCACACAGCGCAAGGGCAACCAGTATTTTGGGCCTTTTCCAAATTCTGTAGCGGTGCGCGAGAGTATCCAGTTGTTGCAAAAAGTATTCAAATTACGCACCTGTGAAAATACCGTGTTTGCCAATCGCAGTCGCCCCTGTCTACAGCATCAGATTGAGCGTTGTACCGCACCCTGCGTGGGCTTGATTTCGGATGAAGATTACCGTAACGATGTGCACCAGGCTGCCATGTTTTTACAAGGCAAAACCAACGAAGTCATCAATGCACTGGGTGAGCAAATGAATGCTGCCGCAGCCAATCAGGAGTATGAAATTGCCGTGGTGTTTCGCGACCGCATGCAGGCGTTACGCCAAGTGCAAGCCAAACAGTTTGTGAGTGACTTTAATGTGTCCGATGCCGATGTGGTTGCCTGTGCAGAATTGCAAGGCCAGCACTGTATTAACTTGGTGATGATTCGAGGCGGCCGGCATTTAGGCGATAGAAGCTATATGCCAAAGAATTCTGATGGCGAAACGCTAGAAGCCAGTATGGCTGCCTTTTTAGCACAACATTACACCGCGCAAAATACACCACCGTTGATTGTGATTGGTATCAAAATTGAAACCGCTGTGCTAGAAGAAGTGCTAAGTCAGCAAGCTGGTCGCAAAGTTAAAATCAACACCAACCCGATTGGTGATAAGCGTGTGTGGCTGAAAATGGCGCAGACCAATGCTGAGTTGGCGCTTGGCCAGCGCGCGGCAACCTCAGCGAATCAGGAAGCCAAGTTAACTGCTTTGCGTGAAGCACTGCATTTGCCTGAAAGTACCGAGCGCATCGAGTGCTTTGATATTAGCCATACCATGGGTGAAGCCACCGTTGGGAGTTGCGTAGTGT
>JAKPIR010000319.1 GCA_029549705.1 Pseudomonadota bacterium
TCGGGCAGATATTCGCAGTGCACCACTGTGACGTTGCCTTGTGCGTCTTTTTCGCAGCCTGTGCATTTCACCACATAGCCATAGCGTAGGCGCACCATGTTGCCAGGGAAAAGCCTAAAGTATTTAGGTGCGGGTTCTTCCATAAAGTCTTCGCGCTCTATCCATAGCGTTTTGCTGAGTTGCACTACGCGTTTGCCTAGCTCTGGTTTGAGCGGGTGGTTGGGGGCAAAGCAATCTTCGCTTGTGTTTTCTGGGTAGTTATCAATGACCAGTTTAATCGGGTCTAGCACGGCAATGCGGCGCTCGGCTTCTAGGTTAAGCACTTCGCGCATGCAGTCTTCTAAAATGTAGTATTCAATCCAGCTATCAGCTTTGCTCACGCCGATGCGGTCGGTAAAGAGTTTAAAGCCTTCTGGTGTATAGCCGCGACGGCGCGCGCCTGCCAGCGTAGGTAAACGCGGGTCATCCCAACCCGAAACGTGTTTTTCTTCTACCAGTTGAATGAGTTTACGTTTTGAAAGCACCACGTAAGTGAGGTTTAAGCGCGCAAATTCGTATTGTTTGGGTAACGGGTGCGCTAACAAACCAGCCTCAGCAAGCCGCTCTAACAGCCAATCGTAAAACGGACGTTGGTCTTCAAACTCTAGCGTGCAGATTGAATGCGTGATGGTTTCAAGCGCATCTTCAATGGGGTGCGCAAAGGTGTACATGGGGTAAATGCACCATTTATCGCCCGTGTTGTGGTGGTGCGCACGGCGAATGCGGTAAATGGCGGGGTCGCGCATGTTGATATTGCCGGAGGCCATATCAATTTTAGCGCGTAGCACCATGCTGCCATCGGGGTGAAGACAATCGCGCATTTCGCGGAATTTTGCTAAATTTTCTGCCACACTGCGGTTACGGAAAGGTGAATCTTTACCTGCTTCAGTCAACGTGCCGCGGTTAATGCGCATTTCATCGGCAGTTTGCTCATCAACATAGGCATGACCGTGCGTAATTAGGCTTTCTGCCGCGCGGTACATCAAGTCAAAATAATCAGAGGCAAAATATAAGTTCGACTCTTTTTTGCTATCTTGGCCTTGATTATCCCAACCAAAACCCAGCCAGCTCACCATTTCGGTGATGCTATCAACGTATTCTTGGCTTTCTTTTTCTGGGTTGGTGTCGTCAAAGCGTAAATGGCAAACGCCAGCGTAATCGCGCGCCAAGCCAAAGTTTAAAAAAATACTTTTGGCGTGCCCAATATGCAAATAGCCATTCGGCTCGGGCGGAAAACGTGTACGGATTTTAGCGGCATCCACTTGCCCTGTAGCTTGGTGCGCGGCATCGCCCGGGCTGCCTGCCCATTTTTTGGTGGCGAATTTGTTTTCAGCCAAATCGCGGTCAATAATGCCGCGAATGAAGTTATTTGTTAAAGTCGCCTTCACATCGAGTTGAGGCAATTCCGCTTTGACGTTTATCGTGTTAGAGTCAGTTGATGCTTTTTCTTGTGACATAAATATTCGCTAAATAATGGTAGTTTGGCATTATTTTACACTATTCGTTCGGGTGCCTTAGTGTCAATTTTGGTGCGGCGCATTGCATACGTTTTAACCTGCAATTTTTATACTCTAAAAGCCTATTTTGACGCACAACCTTTTTCGATACCCTGCAAGCCTTGTAAATAAAGGCTCGCAGAGCAATATTTTTTGCTCGTATAAAATATTGTCTGATTTTGATGTGTTTTAAGCGTGGTTTTTCGTGTCTATTTCACCCCTTTTTGGGTACTCAATCATGCCGCAAAATTGCAATGCCGCACGCAGCAAATCGGCTATGCTAAACTCTTGCTTTGTATGAACACGCTCACTTTTCCTATTTTACGCTTGTTGGCTGACGGCAAATTTCACTCTGGCGAGGCCATTGCGCAGCATTTTAAGGTGTCGCGCACCACTGTTTGGAGTGCGATTCAGCATGCGCAAACCTTAGGCGTAGAGGTATTTTCAGTGCGCGGGCGCGGCTATAAATTGCCCAATGCCATTTCATTTTTAAATAAAGACGATGTGTTGCGCGCCATTGGTGAACAGCGCGCTTGGTTTAATCTGCATATTTTGGACGAAGTGCCTTCAACCAACACTTACCTGATGCAACAAAGTGCAAAAGGCGCTCCGCATGTGACCTGCGTTGCCGCGCAAGTACAAACCAGCGGCAAAGGACGGCGTGGGCGCACGTGGGTATCACACTTGGGGGCAAGCCTGACGTTTTCATTGTTATGGCGTTTTCAATGTGGCGCCGCGGCACTCTCTGGCTTGAGTTTGGCGGTGGGCGTGGCCTTGATTCGCGCGCTGAATCATTTAGGCGTGCCGCAGGTGCAACTCAAATGGCCGAATGATGTGCTGGTGCTGGACGAACACAAACAAGGCAAAAAACTGGCGGGCATTTTAATTGAACTGCAAGGCGACATGGAAGGCCCGAGTGCTGCGGTGATAGGCGTGGGCATCAATTTAAATTTACCACAACAGGTATTAAACGCGATTGACCAACCTGCGACTGATTTAGCGCAGCATGCCAGCATCAACCAAAGTGAACTATTGGGCGTGCTACTGAAGCACTTAGCCGATATTTTGAGCCAGTTTGAACAGCATGGCTTTACCGCGTTGCGTGACGAATGGACTAGCCACCACGCCTACCACAACCAACCGGTGCGCATGCTGATGCCCGATGGCCGCGATGTGCAAGGTGTGGTAAATAACGTAGCGGAAGATGGTATTTTATTGGTAGAAACCGCGCTGGGGCTTCAGCGCTTTTCTGCAGGTGAAATTAGTTTGCGTGGGATAGATTACAGGTAGGTGCGCAAAACATTGCGCACCTAACATGACCGGCCTAATACTTCAGCGTTAAGCCCACATTCACTGAACGGCCCATGCCTGGCACTTGCGTGCCATGGAACACA
>JAKPIR010000351.1 GCA_029549705.1 Pseudomonadota bacterium
CAAAAAATTTATATAATTTTTGATTATAAATTTATGTCATAAAAGTATTTAATGCGCATAAAGCAAGCTGTTAAAGTACGCGCAATTCCAATATTTATAACTAGACCTAATAAAAATATGGCCAAAAAAAGTTCACTCCCGGGGTTTAACTTATCGTTAGGTTATACGATATTTTATTTAAGTTTAATTGTCCTCATTCCCTTATCAGCTGTCTTTTTTAAAACGTTTACACTCAATTGGGATGAGTTCGTGCAGGCCGTGGCATCCCCTAGAGTGGTGGCCTCATACAAGCTGACTTTTGGCGCCTCACTCATTGCGGCGACTATCAATGTAATCTTTGGCGTACTGACGGCCTGGGTACTCACCCGCTATGAATTTTTTGGAAAAAAAATTGTGGATGCGTTTGTTGATTTTCCATTTGCCCTGCCCACAGCGGTAGCGGGGATTTCGCTGTCAGCCATTTATGCGAAAAATGGCTGGATAGGCAGTCTATTAGAGCAAATTGGTATTACCGTGGCCTACACGCCATTAGGGGTCGTGGTTGCATTAACTTTTATTGGTCTGCCGTTTGTCGTGCGCACGGTGCAACCAGTATTAGAAGACTTAGGGGCTGAAGTCGAAGAAGCAGGCGCCAGTTTAGGCGCTAATCGCTGGCAAGTATTTTATAAGATTATTTTGCCCGCTATTTGGCCCGCAGTGATTACAGGGTTTGCACTCGCATTTGCGCGGGCAGTGGGTGAGTATGGCTCGGTGATTTTCATCGCCGGCAACATGCCGATGATTTCTGAAATTACACCTTTGATTATTATTACCAAACTAGAGCAGTATGATTATGCTGGCGCCACGGCGGTAGCCGCAGTCATGCTGGTGATTTCTTTCATATTGTTGTTTGCAATCAATGGGTTTCAGTGGTGGAGCAATCGCCGCCTGGGTCATGTGAAATAAGGAAATCTGGAGAACAATATGGCTGCAGCCAACGCACAATCATTATCACAATACGCGAAATATCATAACAAGGTCGGTCGCAGTCGTGCGACTTCTGAATCCCCATGGGTACGCTATACGCTCATTGGCGTGGCATTGTTATTTTTATGCTTATTTTTGTTTATTCCTTTAGCCGCCGTTTTTGTTGAAGCTTTCAGAAAAGGCGCCGAAACTTACTTTGCCGCGCTTACTGAAGCTGACGCGCTTTCCGCAGTTAAACTCACGTTAATCGCGGCGGCCATTTCAGTACCACTAAACTTAGTGTTTGGCGTATCGGCTGCTTGGGCAATTTCAAAATTTGAATTTAAAGGTAAAAGTTTTTTAATTACCTTAATTGATTTACCGTTTGCGATTTCCCCTGTGATTGCAGGTTTAATCTACGTACTGATATTTGGTTTGCAAGGCTGGTTTGGCGAGTGGCTATCTGACCATGATTTTAAAATCGTCTTTGCTGTGCCCGGCATCGTATTAGCCACTATTTTTGTGACTTTTCCATTTATTGCCCGTGAGCTTATTCCTTTAATGCAGGCGCAAGGCAAAGATGAAGAAGAAGCTGCCATGGTGTTGGGTGCTTCAGGCTGGCAGATGTTTTGGCATGTCACACTGCCCAATATCAAGTGGGGATTGTTGTACGGTGTGATTCTTTGTAACGCCCGCGCGATGGGTGAATTCGGGGCGGTGTCTGTGGTATCAGGCCATATTCGCGGGCTTACCAACACCATGCCACTACACGTTGAAATTTTATATAACGAATACAACTACGCGGCGGCCTTTGCTGTGGCCTCTGTATTAGCACTGTTAGCTTTGGTGACATTGGCACTTAAAACATATGTGGAATGGCAAGCCGCCAGAAATGCCCAAGAGACTGAAAGAGAAATCACCGAATAAGGCAATGCAAATATTGTGGTATCAATCCAATAAAACAAGGTTAGGAAATCTGGCATGAGCATAGAAATCAAAAATATCAACAAAGGGTTCGGCAGTTTTAGTGCACTCAATGATGTATCGCTTGAAGTCCCCACGGGTGAGCTCGTGGCGCTATTAGGGCCTTCCGGCTGCGGAAAAACCACATTACTGCGCATCATTGCCGGACTTGAAACCCCTGATAGCGGTAGCATTCATTTTTATGGAAAAGATGCAACCGAGCGCGCTGTACGCGAGCGCGAAGTAGGCTTTGTATTTCAGCATTATGCCTTGTTTCGTCACATGACCGTTTTTGAAAATGTAGCCTTTGGCCTGCGCGTGCGCCCTAAACACACCCGCCCGAATGACGCTGAAATTAAACGTCGCGTCCATGAACTTTTAAATCTAGTGCAACTGGATTGGCTGGCAGATCGCTACCCACCACAACTCTCTGGTGGCCAACGCCAACGTATTGCGCTAGCGCGGGCACTTGCGGTTGAACCAAAAGTGCTGTTGCTGGATGAGCCATTTGGCGCACTCGATGCCAAGGTGCGTAAAGAATTGCGTCGCT
>JAKPIR010000354.1 GCA_029549705.1 Pseudomonadota bacterium
CGCCTGATCTATTGCAGTGACGATGTTTTGTGGCGCGAGAGTTTGCACGAGTGCAGAAAACGAAGTGACGCTAAGACCAATCACGAATAGACTTGCTGCAGCACCATAAACGGCGCGTTTTGACAGGGTGGATTTTGACAAAGGCCACTCTCTTTGCATTTGTGCCTGAATAAGTGCGTTAGCGGCAATTTTCGCATGCGCCAGGTGGTTGCTATTGGGTTCAGAAATAGTTTGAAGCGCGGCATTGTGCGCGATAAGCGCGATATGCTCTGCCAGAATTTCTGGATTAGCTGCGCGCATCGCCGTAGCTTGTTTTGCTAAATAACTTGTTAATAAATTGTGAGCAGTGAGCTGCGCTGGAAGCTTGACATGTAAATCGGGGGCAGTAAGCCAATCGCCTAAAATCTCAAAAAGACTAAGGATGCGGCCGCTTGGGGTTTTGCCGGATTTTTCCAGCATGCGTATCAACCACTCTGAATTAAAAATATCCATCACTATTGTCTTTATTTTAAGGCGAATTAAAAAGGCTTAACAACAACCAGTATGACAACAATCGCAAGCACAATCACTGGCACTTCATTAAACCAGCGGTACCACACGTGGCTGCGTTGATTTTTATTTTGTTTAAAATCATTCAACAGTTTGCCGCAATACCAATGGTAACCAATAAGTATGGCCACAAATGTCAGTTTTGGGTGCATCCATTTGCCTGTAATGCCGTAGCCTAACCAAAGCCATAAGCCAAAAACAAGGGCTAACACGGCTAACGGCAACATAAAGCGGTAAAGCTTAGCTTCCATCAGTTTTAAGCGCTCTGAAGTGTCGTTATCAGTCACCATGGCATGGTTTACAAATAATCTAGGCAAATAAAATAAGCCGGCAAACCAACTGGTGACAAAAATAATATGTAGCGCTTTAATCCATAGCATTGTCGTATCACCTTACTTGATGATTGTTAAGTTAAGTGAAGAGTTTAACTTAGTTTATTCAAAATATTGCATGCCTGTTTGTGAACAATCGCATAAATTTTGGAAAATTTTTTGCTAACAGCTAAGGTTGGCTAATACCCACAACATGGTCGCGCTTATTTGCAGGTTATCTGCATGATATAATGCATGCCTTTAATAGTTTGGCTGTTTATTAAACAAGAAAATGAACGCACCTCTACCCAGCAGTATTCCTCACGCAGAACATCAACCTGCAGCGCGCTTGCGCGAAATTCCCTACAACTACACTTCGTTTTCAGACCGCGAAATCGTCATTCGGTTTCTGGGTGAAGAGATTTGGCAAGTGCTCGATGCGCTACGAGCGGAGCGTAAAACAGGCCGCTCAGCGCGCATGTTATTTGAAGTGCTGGGGGACTTGTGGGTGGTGACACGTAATCCTTACTTACAGGATGATTTGCTAGAAAATCCAAAGCGCCGTAAGGCATTGATTGATGCGCTGAATCATCGGATAGCTGCCATTGATGCACGTAATACCAATGGTACGGCCAATGAAAAGGTACAAAAACTGGTTACTGCGGCAAAGCTTGCGGTGGAAAAGTTTGCTGATGATTTTCGCCAAACCTATGATTTGCGTAAAAAAGCCCTCAGTAAGTTTAGCAAAATCACGCGTAAAGATAATATACAGTTTGATGGGCTAGCACGCGTTTCACACGTCACAGATGCGACCGACTGGCGCGTAGAATACCCCTTTGTGGTACTGAATCCTGATACCGAGCAAGAGATTGCGGCGTTGGTGCGGGCAAGCATTGAGTTAGGGCTTACTATCATCCCAAGGGGCGGTGGTACTGGTTATACCGGCGGTGCTATTCCGCTAACGCCACTATCGGCAGTGATTAATACAGAAAAGCTTGACCAGCATTCAGGCGTGCAGATGCGCACGTTACCTGGTGTGGCAAGGCAAGTCGCTACGATTGAATGTGGCGCAGGCGTAGTGACACGTCGCGCCATGGAAGCCGCCAGTGATGCCGGTTTAGAATTTGCGTGTGACCCAACTTCAGCCGACGCGAGCTGTATTGGCGGCAATGTGGCGATGAACGCCGGGGGCAAGAAGGCTGTGTTGTGGGGTACCGCCTTAGATAATTTAGCTTCATGGCGCATGGTCACCCCCGATGGTGAATGGATGGAAGTGGAGCGGCTAGACCATAATCTAGGCAAAATTCATGATATCGCAACGGCACGTTTCAAAATCAGCCGCTATGCGGAAGACATGAAAACCTTATTGGCCGAACCGCAAATATTAGAAATTCCTGGCCCAAGTTTTAGAAAAGTCGGTTTGGGTAAAGACGTGACGGATAAGTTTTTATCAGGCTTGCCCGGCATTCAAAAAGAAGGTTGCGACGGTTTAATTACCTCAGCTACCTTTATTTTGCACCGCATGCCCAAGCATGTACGCACCATTGCGCTGGAGTTTTTTGGCAATGTGTCAAACGCTGTGCCGGCAATTGTAGAAATTAAAGATTACCTTGATGCGACTGCCAAAAAAGAGCCTGCCGTGATTATGGCCGGTTTGGAACATATGGATGAGCGCTACATCAAAGCGGTCGGCTACGCCACCAAGGCTGCACGCCAGCAGCGCCCAAAAATGGTGTTGATTGCCGATATTGCTTCTGACGATGAAAATGCAGTAGGCGAAGTTGCATCAAGCATGGTGCGGATGTGTAACGCCCGTGATGGCGAAGGCTTTATTGCGGTGTCTGCTGAAGCACGCAAAAAATTCTGGCTAGACCGCGCACGCACCGCCGCCATTGCCAAACATACCAATGCTTTCAAAATCAATGAAGATGTGGTGATTCCATTGCCGCGACTGGGTGATTACTCAGATGGCATCGAGCGCATCAATATTGAGTTGAGTATCAAAAATAAACTTAAGTTGTTAGATGCCGTTGAAGCGTTTATGCAGGGTGAATTGCCGCTGCAAGCCGATGAAGACGGCAATGCTGATTTGGTGATGGTGAAAACCAAACAGGTAATGGCGCTCAAGTTATTAAGTGATTTACGCGCACGCTGGCGCTTTATACTAAACAATCTGGATGCCCCAGTGGACGTGCTGGGCGAGGCTGGGCAGGCATTTAGCCATTATGAAAGCTTGTTCCGAGCGGTACAATCGTATGATTTGCGTATTTCTTGGAAGCGAGAACTCAAACGCGTGATGGCGGATATTTTCGCGGGGCGCGAGTATCAAAAGATTCTCGATAAATGCGATGAAATTCACAAGCAAGTGCTGAAAAGCCGCGTGTTTATTGCGCTGCACATGCATGCGGGCGATGGTAATGTGCATACCAATATCCCTGTAAATTCAGATGATTACACCATGATGCAGGATGCGCATGCAGCGGTGGACCGTGTAATGGCATTAGCGAAAAGTTTGAACGGTGTGATTTCTGGTGAGCATGGCATTGG
>JAKPIR010000386.1 GCA_029549705.1 Pseudomonadota bacterium
CCTTATCCCTAAAGAAAAAGTGTTATCCGAAATGGCTTATCTGCAAATTGCCATCAATAAAACCGCAGGGCCGCATGAATTACAGGCTTGGGATTGGTTGCTAGAAAAAATATCAAATTTTTATGCTGAGCAAACCGGTGATAATCTGGCATAACCATTCTTGAATTGGCAATTTGATTATCATGCAATTACTCATCAGTGTTACTAATGTTCAAGAAGCGCAAATGGCTTTAGCGCATCAAGTCGATATTATTGATTTAAAAGACCCGGCCACTGGTGCGCTAGGTGCGTTGCCATTTGAGGTGATTAACGAGGTTGTGCAGTATGTGCAAAAACAAACGCAATATGTAAAACCAAGCATTAGCGCAACCATCGGCGACACACCGATGCTGCCAGAAATGCTGGTGGAAAAAGTTGAGCGCTTGCACACTACAGGTGTGGATTATATAAAAATCGGCTTTTTTGCGACTGATGACTATCAGCCGTGTTTAAATGCGCTTCAGCCGATTACTCGGACAGGTGCAAAAATGATTGCTGTATTATTTGCTGAAAACACTTATCAATCAGCGTTAATTGAGGCAATTCAGCGTGCAGGGTTCGTTGGCGTGATGCTGGATACTAGTAATAAAAATGGACAAACGTTGTTTAATTACTATTCAACGTTGGCGCTTAAGGAATTTGCAGAAAAAGTCATGAAGAATGGCATGATGCTCGGTTTTGCCGGTTCATTAAAAGCACAAGATGTGGTGAAACTTGAATTACATCATCCAACATATCTAGGTTTTAGGGGTGGAGTGTGTGATCATTTTCAGCGTCAATCCAGATTAAATTCAGAAAACCTTCAATTGGTGCAAAATGCGATGGCATTTTGTTGCATAAAACCAACAAACTAGGCGCTAAGTCTTGATTTAATTGCTTTTAGGCATTGCCATAAGCGTTGAGTGTGCGTAGTATCCGCGTATACAGTTTGTATAAATGCACTTTCTTCTAATCCTTGGAGTAGAAAGCTGTAAACGGATTTTAGATGGTCTATCAATTAGGAGTTAAACGAATGAAAAAGAATATTATTAACTTAGCAGTAGCAACCACACTTGGTTTAGCTGCTTTTGCTGCATCAGCGGAAGATATGTACCGTGGTTCATGGTACTTGGTTCCAGGTGCGACTTACATGAACACCGATAGCGATTTAGACGCTAACAATGGCGGTGGCGCTTTTCTTAAATTGGGTAAAGAATTAAGCCCAAGCTGGGACATTCAAGGTGGCTTGGGTTACAACCGCGCAAGTGAAGATACTGGTATTGCAGGTGTAGGCGGACGTTATAAGCAGACTACTTTAGGCTTGGATGCTTTATATATGTTCAGCCGTGATAGCTTCCGTCCTTTCTTGTTGGCTGGTTTAGGTGCAGCGCGTAACAATGTTGATTACACTCTTCCAGGTTTTGATGTTAATGGTAAAAAGACATCATGGTTAGCAAATGTAGGTTTAGGTGCTCAATATTTGTTTAATGATTCTTTTGGTTTACAAGCAGACCTTCGTCACCAATGGAGTCGTGCAAAAGTTAAGATTGATAACGGTGTAGTAGGTGCTAGCGATTCAGGTACAATCGGCAATACATTGTTCAATTTGGGCGGTATCTTCCGTTTTGGTGCTCCAGCACCTGTGCCAGTGGCGGCTGTTGAGCCAGAGCCAGCGCCAGTAGCGGCTCCTGCGCCAGCACCGGAGCCAGCTCCTGCACCAGCACCTGAGCCAGTGGTTTGCAAACCAACGACTGAAACGATTACAGTGGGTGCAGAAAAATTGTTCGGTTTTGATAAAGCTGCATTAAAAGCAGAAGGTAAAGCTGCGTTAGATGAAGCGGCTGCTAAAATTAAAGCTAACCCTGAAATTAAAGCGGTGATTGTCACTGGCCATACTGACCGTATTGGTTCAGATGCTTACAACCAAAAACTTTCAGAGCGTCGTGCTAAACAAGTCGCAGATTACTTAGTTGGTCAAGGTGTTGATTCATCACTGATTTCAGCTGAAGGTAAAGGCGAGTCAGAACCAGTTGTTCAGTGCACAGGCAACAAAGCAACGAAAAAATTGATTGAGTGCTTACAACCAAACCGTCGTGTTGAAATTCGCGCTGAAGGTACTAAAGAAGTAGGTTGCAATTAATTAATACTAATTGGTTAGTCTGCTTGTTACAAAGCAGGTCAAGCTAAATCAAAAACCCCGCGAAAGCGGGGTTTTTTGTTGCTCAAGCACATTGGCGGTGATTTTACTCGTTATAATGTGACAATGAATTCCACTCATTTAATAAATGTCGACACGATTATTGAGGCGCGTTGGCTTTGTCCAGTAAACCCTCAAGATATTGTTTTAGAAAATCAGTCTGTTGTTATTCAGGCTGGAAAAATCACGGATATTTGCGCAACTGAATTGGCGCGCACAAAGTATTTTTCAAATGAAGTGGTGCAACTTAACCACCAAGTACTAATACCAGGTTTGATTAATTTACACACGCATGCAGCCATGAGCTTAATGCGTGGCTTGGCGGATGATTTGCCACTCATGCCTTGGTTGCAACAGCATATTTGGCCAGCAGAGCAAAAGCTGGTGTCGCCCAGTTTTGTGCGTGATGGCACATTGCTAGCGTGTGCTGAAATGCTGAGTGGTGGTATTACATGCTTTAATGACATGTATTTCTATCCGGAATCTGCGGCGGCAGCGGTTAATCAAGCGGGGATGCGTGCAAATCTTGGCTTGGTTGTCATTGAGTTTCCCTCAGCGTATGCCAATGATGCAGATGACTATTTGCAAAAAGGTTTTGCCGCGCATGATAGCTGGCGTAATAACCCGTTAATTACATCATCGATTGCACCGCACGCGCCCTATACGGTGTCGAATAAAACGTTTGAGAGTGTGGTGACTTATGCTGAGCAGTTGGGGTTAAGCGTTCATACGCATTTGCACGAAACACTCGATGAAATTTCACAGTCTGAGGCCACTTATGGTGTTAGGCCCATGCAGCGCTTTAATGATTTGGGTTTACTAGGCCCTAATTTAATCGCGACCCACTGTGTACATTTGTTAAAGCATGAAATCGATTTGCTGGCCGAGCACGGTTGTTATGTGGCGCATTGCCCCACATCAAATTTAAAATTAGCGAGCGGTATTGCGCCTGTAGCGCAACTATTAGCGCAAGGTGTCACCGTTGGTTTAGGCACAGATGGCGCCGCAAGCAATAACCGACTTGATCTCTTTGCTGAAATGCGGCTTAGCGCTTTATTGGCAAAGGGCAGTACGGGTGATGCGGCAGCGCTACCTGCACATCAAGTATTAGCCATGGCTACCATTCATGCGGCTCAGGCGCTGGGGTTGGATGAAAAAATCGGCTCAATTGAAATTGGCAAATTTGCTGACCTAACCGCGGTAAATTTAAGCGATTTTAATGTAAACCCATGTTATGACCCAATTTCGCATTTAATCTATGTATGCGGGCGTGAACATGTGACCCATACTTGGGTGGCGGGCGAATTGCGCTATAGTTTAGGCGCCTTTGCAAATATTGAACCGAATGAGTTAAAAGAAATCATGAGTACTTGGCAACCCAAATTAAGGCAGTATAAACGATGAATGCAGAAACTTTGAACAACGCGGATGACCTTGAGCTTCAGAAATTTGGCGATTTAGCGCATAAATGGTGGGATAAAACCAGTGAATTTAAGCCGTTGCACGAGATAAATCCGTTACGGCTAAATTGGATTGATGATTCAGTGCAGCTCAAAGGTAAGCGCGTGCTGGATGTGGGCTGTGGCGGTGGTATTTTGTCTGAATCAATGTACTTTAAAGGGGCCGAGGTTACTGGGATTGATTTGGGTGAAAAGGCACTTAAAGTGGCAAAATTACACCAGTTAGAAAGCGGCGCAAAAGTAGATTATCAGCTGATCGCAGTGGAGGCGTTGGCACGTCTGCAACCTGCAAGTTTTGATGTGGTGACTTGTATGGAGATGCTGGAGCACGTGCCAGACCCTGCCAGCATTGTTGCCGCCTGTGCGGCGCTGGTAAAACCAGGTGGAAGCGTGTTTTTCTCAACCATTAACCGTAACCCTAAATCATATCTTTATGCAGTGATTGGTGCTGAATATGTACTGAACATGCTGCCAAAAGGCACGCATGATTATGCAAAATTTATTAAACCCTCAGAATTAGCGCGCATGATACGTGCAAGTGGGCTCGATGTTCTGGCCACGGCTGGCATGAACTACAATCCTATCACACAGGTTTACGCACTTTCTGATGACGTTAGCGTGAATTATCTGGTGCATGCGGTGAAAATTCATGATTAGTCGCGTAACGCCACAGCAAACGCGCATGGTGCTGTTTGATTTAGACGGCACGTTAGTGGACACCGCACACGACTTGGGCTATGCCTTAAACTTGCAGCGTGCCCGCCATGGTTTAGCTGATTTACCACATGAGGTGATACGTCCTTATGCCTCGCATGGATCCAAAGGTTTGTTGTCGATAGGCTTTCAACTGACGCCAGAGGATGAAGCTTTTAGCAGTATGCGTGAGGAATATCTGGCAATTTATGACCAAGTGCTGGTGCGTGCGCCTGTGTTATTTGACGGTGTAGAAGTATTATTGAAGCAGCTGGAAGCACAATCACTGGCTTGGGGCGTGGTCACCAATAAGCCGCGCCGTTTTACAGCGCCGTTATTGGACGCTATTCGACTAACGGAACGTGCCGCCTGCGTGGTTTGCGGAGATGATGCCATTGCGCCTAAACCACACCCAGCCACTTTGTTATTGGCGTGCGAGCAGACCAACATTCAACCGCAGGATTGCTGGTATATTGGTGACGCCGAACGTGACATTCAGGCAGGTCGAGCCGCACAGATGAAAACTGCCGTGGCGATGTATGGGTATTTAGATGTCTCTGACCGGCCTGCAGAGTGGGGCGCGGATGCGTTTGTATCAACACCGGCAGAAGTGCTGAGTTTACTCTAGCTCGCTTGACTAAGCGGTACGAGGTGGGACGAGAGCGGTATTTTTTACGCTGTTAAATTCATGTCCAAAATAGCTAAATGTACTGCGAGAAAAAATAAATGCCCTGTAAGCCTTTATTTATAAGGCTCGCAGAGCATCGCAAAAGGTTGTGTTTGAATTCACGTAAAATTGGTGCTTTAATGTGCTGGTTTTTGAATTTGTTTTGCCTGAATCGCGAAAAGTTGAAAGTGCGGTTTAACAGGATTTTCGACCAAGCAGTGCCATGGATAACGTGCCGCTGTCGACATATTCAATTTCACCACCCATTGGCAGACCGCGGGCGATGCGACTGACTGAAACATCGCGAGATTTAAGTAATTCACTGATGTAATGTGCGGTTGCTTCACCTTCGTTGGTGTAATTGGTGGCTAAAATCACTTCGTTGACTATCCCGTCTTGCGCACGTTTAATCAATTTGTCGAGGTTAATTTCTTTCGGGCCGATGCCATCCAATGGCGAAAGCCTGCCCATCAGCACAAAATACATGCCGTTGTAACTATGGGTCAGCTCCATCATCATGAGGTCGGTAGGCATTTCAACCACGCATAGTAGATGTTTATCACGTGTGCTTGAGGCGCATAACGGGCAAATGGCACTTTCACTAAAAGTGTTACATAACTGGCAGTGCCCAACGCGCTGTAATGCATGGTCCAACGCGTTAGCCAAAGTTTGCGCGCCAGCACGGTCGCGCTGTAGCAGATGATACGCCATACGTAGCGCTGACTTTGGACCAACGCCAGGCAGACAGCGAAGCGCTTCAACCAGTTGGTCTAGCGATTGCGGATTTTGATGGTCGGTAGGGCGCAAAGTAATTTGAGTTGAAACTGTTGCGTCAAAATGGTTAAAACGGCATTTTAAAGCCAGCCGGCACTACGCCCGCCATATGTTGTTGCGATGTGGCCTCAGCCTTTGCCTTGGCATCGGTTAAGGCAATCAGAATCAAATCTTCGAGGGTTTCTTTATCATCCATCGCAGCATCGTCAATTTGCACGCGCTTTACGGTGTTGTTACAGGTCATGGTGACCTTCACCATGCCGTTGCTGGCAATGCCTTCTACTTCGGTTGCGGCAAGTTGGTCTTGCACTTTTTGCATATTGGCCTGCATCATTTGGGCTTGTTTTAACATGTTGCCC
>JAKPIR010000395.1 GCA_029549705.1 Pseudomonadota bacterium
AGTATGCGAGAGGTCAATATTGGCTGCGTTTTGGGCTTTTAGTATTTCATCTTCATTTTTAATTTCTTGTATCGGCTCAATAGGTACATCAAGGGCTTTGGTTTGATGTGCTTCGGTAGATTTTTCTTTGGGTACCAATATAGTAGAGGCAGTTGAGAATTTTTCAGTTTTCGGTAGATTATTTGCATTGCGTAACTGTTCAACCTGAATGCCGAATTTTGAGGCTACTTTGTCCATGCGTTCCCCACGTTTCGCTTGGTATGTTTTCCAAGTGACTAGGGGTTTATTGTAGGCAGCTAAATTTTCTCTGAAGGTTTGCGCAGAGGTAATCGGCAGCAATAACTCATGTCTTTCGTTAGCGCTTGCAATGACCGGGCGGTTATAACTGGGGTTAAGGGCTAAAAATTCGGCATCACTGATTTCGGCTAATTTAGCAGCGAGGCGTGCATCGATTTGAGCGGGCGCGGTAACTTTTGTAAAGTAAGCAGTGTTGGCAATGGTTTGAATTTTAAGGCCGTATTTTCCTGGATTAGTCATCAAGTTTTTAATGGCCTGTAGTTTGGGAACGTAGTTTCTGGTCTCTAGTGGCAAATTCAGGCTTTCATAATTGGTTGCAAGTCCTTGCTTGCGATTTTGCTCAATCGCACGACCAACCGTGCCTTCGCCCGCGTTGTAGGCGGCGAGGGCTAAATCCCAACTGCCAAACATGCCGTATAGTTTCTGCAAATAATTTAAAGCAGCATCTGTTGCAACGGTGATATTACGGCGATTATCGACCCACCAGTTTTGTTTTAAGCCAAACACCTTGCCGGTAGAGGGAATGAATTGCCATATGCCCGAAGCATGACTTTTAGAGTAAGCCTGTGGGTTAAAGGCGCTTTCTACCATCGGCAGCAAAGCGATTTCTGTTGGCATGCCGCGCTTTTCAACTTCTTCTACGATGTGAAATAAATAGCGTTGACTGCGCTCAACCATACGCCTGACGTATTCTGGATTTGCGCTGTAATGCTTTTCATGTTGCGCAACTAGGCTGGAAGATAAATCTTGCATGCCATAACCGGCTCTGATGCGTTCCCATAAGTCATCGCTTTCTATCGTGATGACATTAGAGTATTGATCAGCGTCTTCAGAAAAGTCCTCAGTATTTACAGTGAGGTCAGCATCTTCAGGAAAAATCAGCTCGCTTGTGTTGTCGTCCGGCATTACAAAACTAGGAAGCACTTGTTCTTGTTTAAATGCAGGCGCTTGATTGGTGTTGATTTCTGCTGGATTTGGTTGTGATTTTGCAGGCTGAGCGATGGGGCTAATTTCCTGGCCTAGGACATTGGTTTCAGCTTGTACAAGTCCACACATCAACGACAAGCACAGGAGCATCGCAAGCAGATTGGTATTTGATATGCTTCCGGTCTTGGGGTGCTGGTAGGAGGTATGTTTAATCAAGAATGCCCTTATAAAAAATATTGCGATAGAACTACTGTGCGCCGAGTGAGAGGAAAAATTTAGCGAGCAACCCAAGCATAAACGGAACAGCATGGTAACGAAACATATATCACCAAGTCAAGCGTATTGTAATATACTTTACTTTAAATATATTTAATAACTATATAATTAATATACATCTTTTAATTTTCTAATGAATGTAAACACACTTTCTGGCGTTTCGCTTAAGGCATGTAAATTGGCCATAATTTCTTGACTTGAGCAACGTAAGAATGGGTTGGTCGCCAGTTCTAATGCCATGGTTGAGGGCAGCGTAGGAGTACGGCTCTTTTTAAGTTGCTGCGCTACAAGGTGGCGTGCTTGTAACGCCTGATTATTAGGCTCTAAAGTCAGTGCAAACTGAATGTTATTGCACGTATATTCATGCGTGCAGTAGATTTGGGTGTCTGGATGAAGGGCTGCAAGCTTTTGCAATGACTGATACGCTTCAGTGAAATGGTTATCAAAGACTCGACCACAGCCGGCGCCAAACAGCACATCCCCACAAAACAGCCAAGGTGCCTTGTTGGCAGGGTTTGTAACATAAGCGACATGACCTAATGTGTGCCCAGGTACGTCCAAAACGGTAAATTGAAGATCCAATGCTGCAATCGTCACGACATCGTTTTGATGGACAGGCTTGTGTGTAAAAGAATAGTGCTCCAGTGCGGGTGCGTAAACCATGCAATCTGGGTACTCGTTGCATAACGTTGTCACGCCGCCGATATGATCGTGATGATGATGTGTAATTAAAATGGCGTTTAATGTTAATGCAAGACGCGTCAATGTGTTAATAACAGGGCCAGCATCGCCAGGGTCAACAACAATGGCTACTTTGCCATCGTGAATGAGCCAGATATAATTATCTTCAAACGCTGGAATAGGTATAATTTCTACATTATGTTGCATAGTCGCTATCATTTGTTTTGCTCGCTCAAATGTCAATAGACACACGTCTTGATGTTGATTGGTTTGAAAGCACGGCTGGCCGTTATTTACTAAGCCAAGAGCAGGCTTGGTTTGACAAAGAAGTGTTTGATTTGTTTGGTTTTAATGCTTTACAAATGGGTTGCCTGCACATGGACTTATTACGCAATTCTCGCATTCCTAACCGTTATCATTCAGCAGACACGGTTGCAACGGCACAGCCACATCATATCAGTTGTTGCGATGACTTTTTGCCTTTTGCCGATGCAAGCCTTGATTTATTGCTGTTACCGCATCGTCTGGAATTCAGTGAACGTCCACACCAAACCTTGCGCGAAGCGGCTAGAGTAATGGTACCTGAAGGCCATTTGCTGATTTCTGGGTTTAATCCAATGAGTAGCTGGGGTGCTACTGCACGTATGAAGGCGTGGTTTTGCAAACATAAAACCTACCCTTGGAACGGTGAATTTATCGGCCTGACACGCCTAAAAGATTGGCTGGCGTTACTCGGTTTTGAAGTGATGTGGATTGATAAGCGCTGTCATATTCCCCCGTTTGAGCAACCCAGCTGGCATAAGCGCTTTGCCTTTATGGATGAATTGGGTGCACGATGTGGGGCAAGAATGGGCGGGGTATACTTAATTGTGGCTAAAAAACGTGTGGTTGGTATGACACCTATTAAGCCGCATTGGAAAGCGCATCCGCTCAAATCCGCATTGGTGGTAAGGCGGCCAAAGTCTAATACGTCACAAAATTCAACTTCACAATTTGAAGGTAAAAAATAACGTTTTGTCTTAAATTTTGAACCAAATCTTTTTGATGCCCTGTAAGCCTTGTAAATAAAGGCT
>JAKPIR010000412.1 GCA_029549705.1 Pseudomonadota bacterium
TTTATGGCCTTGCTAACCAAATAAGCCGCGCCACCCACCGCAGTTAAATACACTGCCTGATGCTTTTTTATCGCTTCTATTGCTTCAACGCCCCGCTCGGCTTTTCCTACCATGCCAATTAAACCCGTTTGCGAGAGCATCAAATCAGTATAGCTATCCATTCTTGTAGATGTTGTTGGGCCAGCAGGGCCGACTGCTTCATCTCGCACAGCATCTACAGGACCCACATAATAAATAAAGCGGTTGTGCAAACTCACTGGCAATTTTTCTCCTTTTGCCATCATATCCGCCATGCGTTTATGGGCGGCATCACGACCAGTGAGTAATTTTCCAGTCAATAATAATGTTTCACCGGCCTGCCAAGTGGCGGTTTCAGCCTTTGTAACAGTGTTTAAATTCACCCTTTTTGAAGCCGCACTTGGTTGCCAATACACCTCTGGATAAGCGCTTAATTCTGGTGGTGTGAGTTCAGCAACGCCAGTGCCGTCTAGCACAAAATGTACGTGCCTTGTGGCAGCACAATTCGGAATGATTGCTACCGGTAAACTTGCCGCATGCGTTGGATAATCTAAAATTTTCACATCCAACACGGTGGTGAGCCCGCCCAACCCTTGTGCGCCAATCCCCAAATGATTCACTTTTTCAAAAATTTCTAAGCGCAGTTCTTCTATTCGGTTGCTTGCTCCTCGGGACTTTAAGTCATAAATATCAATCGGTGCCATCAGCGACTCTTTTGCCAGCAACACCGCTTTTTCAGCCGTGCCGCCAATACCAATGCCCAACATGCCCGGTGGACACCAACCCGCACCCATTTGGGGCACCACTTCTAAAACCCAATCCACAATACTTTCATTTGGGTTCAGCATCGCAAGCTTGGCTTTATTTTCAGAGCCGCCACCTTTTGCTGCAATTTGCACCTCCACTTTATCGCCCACCACCAGTGAGACATGCACTACAGCGGGCGTATTGTCTTTAGTATTGGCGCGCTTTCCAGCAGGGTCACGCACAATTGAGGCGCGCAATTTATTCTCTGGCAGCATATACGCTAGTCTTACGCCTTCATTCACCATTTGTTCAATATCGAGCGTTGCATCCCACTGCACTTGCATTCCAACCTTAACAAAAGCAACAACAATGCCAGTATCTTGGCAAAGTGGTCTTTTGCCTTCCGCACACATGCGCGAATTGGTTAAAATTTGCGCAATCGCATCTTTGGCGGCGGGGGATTTCTCCATCTCGTAAGCCCGACCCAATGCCTGAATATAATCTTGCGGGTGATAATACGAAATATATTGCAAGGCATCTTTGATGCTTTGAATGAAATCGGGCTGTTTAATTATGGTCATTTTATGTGTTTACACCATTCTAATTTTCGGGGCGTTTTGCGAATTTATTACTGCGATTTCTTTCAAACATTCCGTTCAAATTACACATAAAATATCCCGAGAAAAATTTTATGCCCTGAAAGCCTTTATTTACAAGGCCCACAGCCATGCCAAAAAGGTTTTATCTGAATTAAACTAAAAATTTATAATTTTTGAGGCTCACTTTAAATTAACGCGAACTCTTTGCCACTGCGATTTTCGGGCTAATATCTTTACGCAAAATTTTACCATTTTTAGTGCGTGGAAAATCATGCGCCAAGTACACCGTTTTTGGCGATTTATAAGCGGCTAAATGCTGCTTACCATACGCTAACAAATCATCAGGGCTGGTATTAGCCTCAGGTTTTAAAATCACATAAATCACCACGAGTAATTTATCTTTTTCAAGTTCTTCGCCTACCGCGGCACAATCAGCGACATCGAGGTGGCCTTTATACACGCGTTCAATTTCGTAGGGTGACACACGATAGCCGAAACTTTTGATGATGTCGTCTTTACGGCCTAAAAACCAAATATAGCCATCTGCATCGTATTTTGCGTAATCTCCAGTGAAAAAGTATCCATCATGCTTGTATTTTGCCGTTTCTTCATCTAAATTCCAATAACGCAAAAATAAACCCGGGTCATTATCGGGCACACAAATCATACCCTCTTCACCCATGGCTACAGGCGCTAATGTTTCTGGGTTAAGGAGTTGAATGTTGTGGCCTGGTTGAGGAAAGCCAGCAGAGCCCGCGCGAATCGGGCGATATTGGCTTTGGCTTAAGTAGTATGAAAACTCACTCATGCCCACGGCTTCGTAAATTTCCAAGCCAAAACGCTCACGCCATTGCGTCAACACTTCATCTGACAAATGTTCTCCCGCGCTCATGTAATGGCGCAAACTGGGCAATTGCGCGCCTGTAGTAGTGGTTTTTTGCAGGATTTGTCGGTAAATCGTCGGCACACCAATAAAGATAGTCGCCGCATGTTTTTGAATCAAATCCAGCCATTTTTGTGCATCGTTTTTGCCTTCATGCACAATCACGGTTTTGCCTAAATAAAGCGGGTCCATCAAGCCTGTACCTAACACGTAAGTCCAGTTGAATTTTCCTGAATGCATAATGCGGTCTTGCACGGTATCGCTGTAATTAAACCAATACTGCGCAGCTGGCTGGCGACCAAGTAATGAGCGATGCGCATGTAGCACGCCTTTGGGATAGCCCGTGGTGCCGGAGGTATACACCAAGTAGGCGGGGTCGTTTGACTGTGTTTTGTAGGGCGCATCGCACTTTTGCGTCACTTGCAATGAAGTCGCTAAATTCAACACATTAAAAGCCCTGTGCGGTTTGGTTTCTGCCGCTTGCGACAACAACACATGTTTTAGAGTTGGCGATTTACCCAAAGAATTTTCAATCTCACCTGCCATCACTTCCCACGCCGCCGCATCCGTGACCAGCACGGTTGCACCTGAATCTTTGGCCAAATAAGCCACTTCTTCTGCGGTCAGCAATGTAGACGTGGGCACTGAAATGGCGCCCATTTTCATGGCGCCCAAAAAGGCAATCGGATAATCCAAACTATTCGGCAGACGAATGAGTACGCGGTCGCCTACCTTTACATTAAGATTACGCAACAACTGCGCAAATTGATCCGTTTTACGTGACAATTCATCAAAGCTGATTTTTGACGTGCCCAGTACATCGTCTTCAACAATCATGGCGATATTGCTGGCCTGTGGCGTGCCTAAATGGCGGTCTGTGCAGGCCACACCGATGTTAAATGCTTTGGGAATATTCCACTCCCACTCGGGAAACTGTGTAAACATTATAAAAGTACTCCATAGGGCCAGTTTTGACGCACCACTTGCGCCGGTAATAATTGCAGCACATGCACCGCAAATTCCATGTCGTTTGTTTTTAGCGCCCGCAAAGCGTGGGCACGCAATAAGGTTTGCAGCGCTTTACCAAACATCGGCGGGTCTAGCATTTCGCCTTCAAATTTAATAGCACCGCCCAGCAAGGCATCTGCATCAATGGCGGCTTTTAAAATCGCTACTTTTTGCGCCACGTCTGTGGGCGATGGCGTATAAGCGGTTTTACACAAATGGATATGCGCCGGGTGAATCACTTGCTTGCCTGTAAGCCCCATTGCCGCTTCTTGGCAGGCATGCTTGTAGACCACGCGTGATTCGTTATCGCCATGCAAATCCAGCCAGCGACGTACGTCATGCGGCTCTAAAAATTTTTCCGGCATGGCGCTGGCACCAATAAGTGTTTCTACGCCGCCAATGACCCCTTTGCCGGCAATACGCGCTTCAAACATGAGTTGATTCATGTAAAACTGCAGTTCTTCAATCCAGTTTTCAGGCGTAATGTGAATACCCATCGCTTTGGAAAAGTCATGAATACCAAACACCACATGTTTCACCGTGTTGTACTGCATCAGTTCGGGCGCAATTTTGAGTGATTTTGGATGCTCAATAATCGGCTGAATGGTGATATTGGGGTTAACGCTAAGTAAAAAGCTCGATAAATCGCGCACTTCTGCCGCGCCGTACGCTTCACCTGCTTTGGCAAGCATCACAACATCAATATATTCGCCCATCTCACACACTAGCTTCATATCGAGCTCGTATTCATCGGTGCGGAATGAGTTACAGCGAATTGCCACCGTCACGCGCGGATTCATTTTTTTAAGTAGCGGTAATTCTTGGCGCAATAAATCGCGGCTCATTTCTTTTTGCCGACAGCCATCTTCCAAGTCGAAAATAAGTGTATGCGCACTGGTAAAGTGCGCGTGCTTTTTCATTCGGGCTGAGGCTTGCGCCATGTCTTCGTAAATCCCCAAACTTGGGGCATATTTCACGGGTGGGTAATACAGTTGAATGCCCGGCCAATAATCGCCCAACGCGCTCGCATCGAGCGATAACGCCTGTTCACCGATGTGCATCATCATCTCAAGCACCCTCCAGGTGGTTAAATTGTACTGCTTTTATTTTGCCAATGACGGCCGCTAAATGCGCATCATGATCAGGCTTTTTTGAGCCATTAAGTAACTCCCAAAAATCGTTATCTGGGAGCTCTAGCATGGCATCGAACACGCGCAATTCGCCTAAGTTCAACTGATTGAACTCTGCTTTCACAAAGCGCTGCAACACAATATCGAGTTCCAACATGCCGCGTCTACAGCGCCACGCAAGCCGTTTTTGTTCTGCATCGAGTATATTTTCTGCATTCATCATGAATTAGCCCACCTTAATACCAAATATTTTTTTAGCTGGTTTTTTATCTTTTGCTCGCGCAATTTTTAAATCTTTTATATTGGCAATCGCCGCATTCGGGTTAAGTTTTTTCGGGCACACTTCAACACAGTTCATAATGTTATGGCAACGGTATAACCGGTAAGGGTCTTCTAGGTTTTCCAGCCGCTCTTCCGTGGCCTGATCACGCGAATCCATAATGAAGCGGTTGGCCTGCATCAAGCCTGACGGGCCGACAAACTTATCTGGATTCCACCAAAAACTCGGGCATGAAGTGGTGCATGCGCCGCATAAAATACACTCATACATGCCATCAAGTTTGGCGCGGTCCTCTGGGCTTTGCAGGCGCTCAGTTTCGGGTAATGGGTCATGGTTGATTAAGTAGGGTTTGACCGAGTTGTAATGCTCAAAAAACTGCGTCATATCCACAATTAAGTCACGAATCACAGGCAAGCCCGGCATGGGGCGAAGCACAATCGGTTCTTCTAAATCAGCCAATTTGGTAATGCATGCAAGGCCATTTTTACCGTTGATATTCATTGCATCACTGCCGCACACGCCTTCACGGCATGATTTACGCAAGCTTAAAGTGTCATCCAGTTCTTTAATGCGCAGCAAAGCATCCAGCAACATGTGGTCTTCTTCATGTAGCTCAACATCAAAATCTTGCATGTAGGGTTTGGCATCTACATCGGGGTTATATCTGTAAATACTAAATCTCATATTAATAGACCCTTTTCTTAGGCTCAAAACTCTCTACTGTGAGCGGTTTTAATCGCACTGGCTTATAGGAAATTGCATTATTTTGTTTGTAAAATAATGAATGTTTTAACCAATTGGCATCATCGCGCTCAGCAAAGTCTTCACGCGCATGGGCGCCACGGCTTTCAAGGCGCGCATGAGCTGTACGCATGGTGGCCACGGCAACCTCCATTAGATTATCCAGTTCCAGCGCTTCAATACGGGCAGTGTTAAACACTTGGCTCTTGTCGCTAATGCTGATGTGCTGCGCGCGTTGTGCCACGGCATCTATCGCACCAACGCCTTCAGATAACAACTCTGGAAAACGGAATACGCCACAGTGTGTTTGCATGGTTTTGCGCATGGCGGCACCGACTTCTGGCACGCTTTCACCTTGCGCTTTTTCAAGCCGCGCAATGCGCGCCAAGGTGGCATCTGCAACATTGGCAGGCAAGGGTTTATGGGCTTTACTTTGTGCGATTTCTGCGACCATTTTGTCGCCAGCAGCTTTGCCAAACACCACCAAATCAAGCAACGAATTTGACCCCAAACGGTTTGCGCCATGCACTGAAACACAGGCGCACTCACCCACTGCATATAAACCATTCACAGCTTTTTCACCTGCATTTTCGTCAAACAGGACTACTTGGCCATCTAAATTGGTCGGTATGCCGCCCATCATGTAATGCGCGGTTGGCACTACGGGAATCGGGTCTTTGATAGGGTCCACATTGGCGAATGTCTTGGCAATTTCGCGGATACCTGGCAAACGCTTATTGATGAGTTCTTCACCCAAATGGTCTAGCTTCAAATACACCGCATCTTTATTTTTACCTACACCACGGCCCTCTTTAATTTCGGTGGCTGAGGCGCGTGAAATCACATCACGGCTGGCTAAATCTTTAGCGTGCGGAGCATAGCGTTCCATAAAGCGCTCGCCCTCGCTATTCACCAAATAGCCGCCCTCACCACGTACACCTTCGGTAATCAGCACACCTGCATGCAACACGCCTGTTGGGTGAAACTGCCAAAATTCCATATCTTGCAAGGGTAATCCTGCGCGCGCCGCCATGCCCAAGCCATCGCCCGTGTTAATAAAAGCATTGGTGCTGGCCTGAAAAATTCGCCCTGCTCCGCCGGTTGCCAACAACGTGGTTTTGGCGTGCATGATGTGAATTTCACCCGTTTCAATTTGCAACGCAATCACGCCCAGCACGTCACCATCGGCATCACGAATTAAATCTAGCGCAAACCACTCCACAAAAAATTGGGTATTGGCTTGAATATTGCGCTGATACAGCGTGTGTAGCATGGCGTGCCCCGTGCGATCCGCCACTGCACAAGTGCGCGAAATCGGTGTTTCGCCAAAATTTTGCGTCATGCCGCCAAACGGGCGCTGAAAGATTTTGCCACTGGCCAGCCTGTCAAATGGCATGCCAAAATGCTCCAATTCAATTATGGCTTTTGCCGCGTTTTTGCACATAAATTCAATTGCATCTTGGTCGCCCAAAAAGTCACTGCCTTTAATGGTGTCATACATGTGCCACAGCCATTTATCTTCGGCCACATTGCCCAAAGCCGCTGCAATGCCGCCCTGCGCCGCTACCGTGTGCGAACGGGTCGGGAACACTTTTGACAGCACCGCCACCTTCACACCGGCTTGCGCTAATTGCAACGAGGCACGTAAACCTGCCCCACCGCCGCCGATAATCACTGCATCAAATTGATGCTTTTTTATTTGATTATTACTTAAGCTCATAGCCACCTATATATTCCACAAAATAAAACTCAGCCAAACAAAATAAAACACCAATAAAACATCCACAACAATTTGCAAATAGGCACGTAAGCCCTGATGAAACACATAATCTCGCAACACATCACGCACACCCAGCCAAGCGTGTGTGCTCACTGAGGCAAAAAACAAAATCGTGGCTAACTTAAACCAAATGGGTGCGACAAAAGCGCGCCAAGCATCAAAATCTTTGGGTTGCACAATAACGAACAGCAATATCACCAACACCAAATAGACGGCCATGACCAGCGCAGTCAAGCGTTGCGTCAGCCAAAAGCGCATGCCCGGATATTTGTCGGTTAACAGCTCAATCAGCATACATTCACCACATACTCACACTGAAAATCAACACAGATGCGCCCACCAGCCATAGCACCACTCGGCTGGAAAAACGCGCTTTTTGGAGCGAGGTCATCCAATGCACGTCTTGTAATAAATGGCGGATACCCGCAAAAAAGTGATGAAAAAATGCCCAAGACAAGCCTATGAGCATTAATTTAAGCCACCAGGCATTGCATAAATTTGCCAAGGTGGCAAAACTTTCTGGCGATTTTACTGAAGCCTGAAAGGCCAACAGCAATAGCGGCAAGACCAAAAACAAGGCCACACCAGAAACCCGGTGCAATATCGACACCACTGCATTAATAGGTAGACGAATCGTAAACAGATTCAGGTTTTTTGGCCTATTTTTTGGTTGGTTTTTTTTCATCGCTTACCCAATCTTGTTATTGCGCAGCCTTGGCCACCGCTCCCGCTACCCGCGCTAGCAAACGCGGGTCAAACGGTTTGGGGATAATGTAATCTTTACCAAATTTCAGCTCTTTCAAGTTGTACGCTGTTAGCACTTCAGCCGGCACCGGTTCGCGCGCTAATTCACTTAAGGCGTGGGCAGCGGCAATTTTCATTTCTTCGGTAATTTGTTTTGCTTTGGCATCAAGCGCACCGCGAAACAAATACGGAAAACACAAGGCATTATTCACTTGATTCGGAAAATCACTGCGGCCTGTTGCCATTAAAATATCATCCCGAATCGCGTGTGCAACACTGGGCAGCACTTCAGGGTCTGGGTTCGCGAGTGCAAAAATAATTGGATTTTTCGCCATGTTTTTTATAAGACTTGCATCCAGCGCATTTTTGGCCGAAACGCCAATAAACACATCTGCATCTGGCATCACATCTGCCAACGTTTTAGCCTTGCTGGGCGCCACTGCCAGCGCACGATTGTTGTCATGTAAATCCGCTCTGTCGGTGTCTAACACACCGGTTCTATCTGTCATGATGATGTTGGTAGCACCCATCAATTTCAATAATTTAGCGCACGAACAACCCGCCGCACCCGCGCCTAAAAACACAATCTTGGCGCGGGCCAGCGTTTTGCTTTGGAGTTCCAATGCATTTAACAAAGCTGCTGCCACAATCACGGCTGTACCATGCTGGTCGTCATGGAACACGGGGATATCCAGACGCCGTTTCAATTCGTTTTCAATGTAAAAACAATGCGGTGCCGCAATATCTTCTAAATTGATACCGCCGAAGGTTGGTGAGATATTGACCACGGTTTCAATAAATTCATCTAGCGTTTTTGCATTCACTTCAATATCAAACACATCAATGCCGGCAAAACGTTTAAATAATACTGCCTTGCCTTCCATCACGGGTTTGCTGGCCAGCGCCCCCATATTGCCCAAGCCCAGCACCGCAGTGCCATCTGTAATGACGGCCACCAAGTTGCCTTTATTGGTATATTGATAAGCGTTAGCCGGGTCTTCATGAATCTCTAGCACTGGCGCCGCCACCCCCGGCGTGTAAGCCAAAGATAAATCATCTTGCGTGGCACAAGGCTTCGAGGACTCCACACTGAGTTTTCCAGGAATTGGAAACTGATGATAATCCAGCGCGCGTTTTTTTAAGTCGTCCATTTGCTGCCTTTCAGTGCAGATATTTTTCTTTAATTGAATGCTTTTTTGCCTAGCAAACCAGATTAAGCTAAAGCGCAAAATTCAATACAAAGAACCTTGCTTTTTTGCTTAATTCTATTCACAACCTTTTTCGATGCTCTGGAAGCCTTGTAAATAAAGGCTCTCAGGGCATTATTTTTTTCTCGTAGGTTTTTACTATCATTAAACGTATTTAAATGAGGGTTAAGATATATGTAAAACTTACTCCAATTCACTCATGTAATGATGGTCGTCCGTTAGGCATAAGCCAAGCCGCCATTCCATGGGTTTATCGCCATAGGTAAATGAAACACGTTCAATACTCAATAGAGGATAACCTTCTTTCAGCCCCAGTGCATTGGCCACTTCTTTGCTGGCAGCCACGGCTTTCAGGCGTTCTTCAGCGCGAATCATGCGCACACCAAATTGCGACTCATACATGCTGTACATTG
This sequence comes from Pseudomonadota bacterium, assembly GCA_029549705.1. Taxonomy (GTDB): domain Bacteria; phylum Pseudomonadota; class Gammaproteobacteria; order Burkholderiales; family Methylophilaceae; genus Methylotenera. The sequence continues at coordinate 9,552 of JAKPIR010000412.1, forward strand.
AGCCATTACTCTCTTCAACTTTGGCACTGTTCAAGCCTTTAAACGGCGCTGCCGGCACAATAATATGGTCATAAATCAATGGTCTGCCTGAAAAAGTCAGCAGGCGCTTGACTTCTATGGTGGCAGCACCGGCTTTAATATCAAGCACTTGCGCAATATGCGCGTCAGCTTTTGCTTTTTCACAAGAGATAAACTCATTATTGAGGAGCTCTTTTTGGCCGTTAACTGCCGTCAGTCTTAAAAAGCGCAATTTCATGCCTTCAGCTTCATGCGTGGCAACAAACGTACCTTTACCTTGGCGGCGAATTAAAATATTTTCTGTTGCCAAGCTATCAATGGCTTTTCTGACTGTTCCTTGGCTCACCTTATAGCGCGCCGCCAGTTCAACCTCGCTCGGAATGATTTCACCCGGGCGCCACTCACCTGCAATCAGGCTTTGTGTAATCAGCACCTTGATTTGATCATACA
>JAKPIR010000015.1 GCA_029549705.1 Pseudomonadota bacterium
CAATAGATGACAATCGCGCGATAGTCTCATCGCGCCCCAATATCGCCATCACTGCATCAATACTTGGTGACTGCGCACCGCCTGTAATTAACACACGAAGCGGCATGGCAAGCTTGGGAAACTTTAAAGCATGAGCGGCCACGGTCTGTGCGATCAGCCCATGAATGGCTTCAGCTGTCCACTCCACTTCAGCCAGTTGGGCGGTCAATCCAGCAAGTACGGGGACGATATCATCTGTCACATGCTTGGCTTTAGCTTCAGCATCCACCTTAGGTAAGTTGTAAAAATAAGCAACACTCTGTGCGAGTTCATTTAAGGTGTTCGCACGATCACGGTATAACGCAATCGCGTCTGCTAAATTTGGCGTTGCTGTCACCTGAATGCCTTGTTGCGCCAAACGTGCTGTAATATCTTTAGCCAATTCAGTTAACTGGGCTAATTTAATATAGTGATTATTCAACCAATTTAATTTTTCCGTATTAAATTGAGCTGCCGAGGGCGTAATATGGTTTAAATCAAACCAATCACAAAATTGCGCCATTGAGAACACTTCGTCATCCCCATGACTCCAGCCAAGCCGCGCCAAATAGTTCAACACCGCTTCCGGTAAGTAGCCATCTTCGTGATACTGCATGACGCTCACAGCACCGTGTCGCTTAGAAAGCTTCTGCCCGTCACTGCCTAAAATCATGGATAAATGCGCGTATTGCGGTACTTGAATAGCCGCATCAATTTCAGCCAGTGCTTTGAGCATATTAATTTGGCGGGGGGTGTTATTGACGTGATCATCCCCTCGAATGACTTGCGTAATGCCCATATCACTGTCATCCACCACCACGCAAAAATTATAGGTCGGCGTACCATCCGCACGCGCAATAATTAAATCGTCCAACTCACTATTGGCAATTTCAATGCGGCCTTTGACCAAATCATCCCAGGCCACAACACCTTCCACTGGGTTTTTAAAGCGAATCACCGGCTGAATATCTTTGGGTGGTGTTGGCAGCGTTTTGCCTTCTTCTGGGCGCCATTTACCATCGTAACGCGGCTTTTGTTTATTGGCCATTTGCTGTTCGCGCAATGTTTCTAGCTCTTCACGACTGGAATAACAGTAATAAGCGCTACCAGCATCTAGCATAGATTGAATCACTTGCTTGTATCTATCCATACGTTGCATTTGGTAATACGGACCTTCATCGTAATCTAGACCAAGCCATTGCATCCCATCCAAAATGGCCTGTACGGCTTCTGGAGTGCTACGTGCAACGTCTGTATCTTCAATACGTAAAATAAATGTTCCGCCATGCTTTTTGGCAAAGGCCCACGAAAACAACGCAGTGCGAGCACCGCCAATATGAAGAAAACCTGTGGGGCTGGGGGCAAAACGGGTACGAACGGTCATATGAAGTGTTTTTAGTCAAAGATGTCGATATTTTATCATGCCTGCAAATATCGCTAAAAAGTAATTGCGGTTTTTTTAAACCATCATGCCCAAGCGCGTTAGCACCTGCACCACATTTCCACGCCTTATTTGACGCCATGCAAGGCGATAATAATCCGTCAGAAAACCAAATTTTCTGTGCTAATTTTTTATTGGCACACTTTTTGCAGTTAACAAACCAAAGCATTCAAACATGCACAAAAAATTACCGAATCGGATGATTCAAATAAAGAGAAAAAAGGTTTCACCATGCAATTATTTAAAAAAATTATTGATTACTCCACCAAGTTCCTCGCGCATCACGAATTGCCATGGTCGCATGAAATTGACGCGCTAGAAGATTTAGCGGCGATTGAGCACGCAACCGTTCGACTCACCGAAGACCTGAAAAATGGTGTTTACCAAGACCATCAGTTTATCGAGGCATTTTTTGCGATAGATGAAAAAACGCACCCAATCGCTAAACGCGTCACTGAAGATTACCTTGAAACAGAATTTGTCGATCTAGACTATGAAGAGCGTATTGCCAATGCAGTATTTTTATACCATCGGGAAATTTTTGCTACTTACCTGACTTTATTAAGAAATTCTGCGCCTGTTGAGCAACCTGTGTTGCACACCATGCTACTCCGCGCCATGAACACGGCTACTGCCATGGTGAAATGGCGCTTTTACAAATTTCAAAGTGCACCAGCCAATATTTGGCTGCAAATCTCAAAACTGTACAGACTTGCTGAAAAACACTTTTTACAACATGAGAGTATGGCCATTTATATTGACCCAGCAAGCACTGAGCAAAAATTGACCACTATTTCCTCGATGTATATTCAAGCTTGCATGCTGGGCTCGTTAGAGGGATTAAGTTTTAAATCGCAACAAATTGAGTTGGCGCATAAAATTCTTGATTTCTGGGCTTCAAAAGTGGCGATTGAGCGCGAATTCAATGCACAAAAACATTTGTTTTATGTAGACACCGCTAATAACACCCCGGCTAAACGTATTCGGAAATTCAAACCAACAGAGCACTGCCGCTATTGGACGCTTGACGGTATCAACTCAAAAATCGAGCTTTGCCTCTCGCTTTTAGAGTTTAATATCGCCCCAAAACAAGAAAAAATGAAAGATATCGTGAACAGTAAATATGCGCTTATCACATTAGGTGCGTTGCGAGCTGAGTGGTCACGCATTGATTCTTCCCGCCAACGCAGAAGCCTTGAGCGTGTTAAAACAGAAAAAGCCGCCAATACCACATTTGGTTTTGAAGAAACCTGCGACCGTATCCGGCATTATGAAAGTATTTCGGATCAGAAAAACGCCGAGCACAAAAATGCAGCGATTACGCTAACTGAAAATGCCTCAAACCATGCGTCTGTTAAAGGGCGTGGTGACAACATCATTTATGTTGATTTAGGTGCGGGGCAATCTAATATTGTGGATGAAAGCCAGCGTGGATTTGGCTTGCTAGTGCGCAAACAAGCCAGCGAGTTAAGCCTTGGCATGATGATTGGCGTTTCTGCTAAAGAGAAAAGCCATGACATTAAAATTGGTGTCATCCGCAACATTAAACCAGTGGCTGGCAACCAGTTTCATCTTGGTATCGAACTACTTAGCCGCGCCGCATTTTGTGCCAAAGCCGAAAATGTGAGCCGTCAGTTAATTAACACCACTTCAGCCAACCAGTTAAACGATACGATTTCAGGCTTCAGCAATGACTTTACGCGCTTTACGTGTTTATTTATACCCAAAGAGTTTTCGGCCTCAAAACAAGAAACGCTGATTGTGCCGCGCTATCAATACAACAGAAAAGATGCTTTCAAAATTAACATCGCAGGACATGACATGCTCGTGCGACTAACCGACAGTTTTGAACAGCATGAAAACTGGGTGCGCGTAGCCTTCACAAAAGCTTATTAATCGCCAATATTCCTCACGAGAAAAAAACACTGCCCTGCGAGCCTTGTAAATAAAGGCTCGCAGGGTAGTCAAAAAGGTTTGTGTGTTTTTACGGAAAACTGACATCATTTAACATCAGTTAAATACTTGGTTAATTTTCAACCAATAGTCATTACATTTGATGGAATGTACTGACCATTAACGTGCTTTTTGCTTGGCCATTTCTGCAGGTGTGTTAGGGTTGTTCACCTCATATTCCAGTGAAGTTCCCTTAAACGTAATGGCTGGCTGTACATTATTGACTGAGTCCATCTTCTTAATACTTGGATTTTGACGTGCCTTTACTTGCTCAAGCACCGCTTTTGAACAGCTATTTTCAATAAAATCAGCACGTATCAATTGCTGGTTTTTGCTATCTAAAAACAAACTCTGCGCATCGCCCGCATTTCGATTACTGCTTGCAATCAATTGACTTCCACGTGGCAGCGTTGTTTTATCGACTTTTAACACATGCGTTTGCGCATTCAGGCCGCAAAAACTGTATTTACCTGCAATATCGGTAATAAAATAAGTACCGTCTTCTAAAAAAATACGCACATTGGGAATCCCCAACTCTTTTGCATCTTGTCGCTGATTGTGATTGCAATCCACAAACACTTTGCCAGCCACGCAACTTTCATTCGCCGTCACTTGTGTACTTGCCACTGCGCAAAAAACAGCCCCGCACAACACGTGATAATTCACATGGAATCTCCGGCAGTCTTTGTCTATCGAATTATTCATTTAAATTTCTCAATGCAGTCAACTTTGCTGTGCTGGTCATGTTTTAGCATGCTTGAATAGTGTACACCAACAAGCGAGATGCAAAACACTTGTTCATCTCAGCTACTCACGATAATATGCAACTAACGCATAGTTGATTTAAGCGCTTTAGGAGGCTTTGTGCAAATTCAAACGGGTGAAATATATGGCAAACAAACGGCGGCTAAATTTGTCATGTACAACGTGCTTAAAGTGAGCAAATCGATTGTTACATTACAAAACATTGATAACCCGCTCAGCCTTTTTGAAACTACCGCGCAAAAACTTCAAAGTTCAGGTTATATCCGCATTAGCCAAACACCTTATATTGATTTAGTTTCAACAACGCCAAAAAAACGAAAAGCCGCTAAAAAACCTACCCGCTGTCCGCTGACTTATGATTTTCTAGAAGCCCGTGCCGACAGCGAAAGACCTGCACCAATCTTAACAGATATGTTTAACTAGCCAGTATAACTTATTGTTTAGTAACAACACCATTCAACTTATCTTCTGCATTCCAGCCACCACCCAGTGCTTTAAATAACGCAACTGAGGCCAACAATCTAGCCTGCCGACTCTGAATAAAAGCGATTGATGTTTCGTTATAAACACGCTGCGCATCCAGCACATCCAAATAAGCAGAATAGCCAGATTGATAACGATTTTCGGCAATTTCAAGCGCTTTTTTTGCTGATTGCTGGCTCGCATTTAAGGCTGTTTCACGTGCCGTTTGTTGCCGTAAATCAACCAAGGCATCGTTCACTTCTCTAAAAGCGTTTTGTACCGCACCTTCATAACTTGCCAAGGCTTGTTTTTGTTTGGCGCTGGCTTGGTCTACCCGCGCATTGCGTTTGCCGGAATCGAAAATCGGCAAATACAAACTTAAACCGCCTGTCCAAATTCTAGAGGCCGATTTCAGCACATCTGCCAGTTCCATGCTTTCGCCGCCAAATAAAGCTGTCAATGAGATTGTGGGATACAAAGCGGCTTTTGCCACGCCAATATTCGCGTTTGCCGCCACCATCTGCGCTTCAGCCTGTGCAACATCTGGCCGCGCTTCAAGTAAACTCGAGG
>JAKPIR010000026.1 GCA_029549705.1 Pseudomonadota bacterium
ATTGACGAATACTGCAAATTTTGTGGATAAAACCAAAGCCGATTTGGCAACAGAATTGCCGGCATTGCTGCACAATACGGCCACTATCATCAAATCGGATATCGAGCAGACCTTGAATGAGCTGCAAGCACAAGGCATCGCAGCAGTGCAGGCAAACCTCACGCAAGCCTTACCTGCAATGGAACAGGGGCTGACCGAGCAATTGCAAGTAAAATTAGCTAGCCTAGAAACCATCACGGTGGAGAATGCAACAGATAATTTGCAGAGCAAAATTTCGCAACTCAACGAAGATATTCTTGCAGAACGTCAAGCCAATCTGCCGACCGAACTGGCTGGCATCTATCATCAGCTCACACAGCAAACGCACGCAGAACTCAGTGTATTTTTAGATGCGTTGCAAGTGGAATCGCAACAGGCGCTTGAGCAGAAATTGGGCGATACCTTCCCTGCGCTTTACCAAGGCTTATCGAATGAGTTGAGCGCAAGTTTGCGTGATGACTATATGACGATGGCGACAGAAGCTAAAAATGAGTTTAAGCGCGGGTTAACCGCCGAATTGCCTGAAGTGGAACAGGCGCTCGATAACAAAGTACATGAAATTTTAGATGCGGAAGTGCCGCGTATTGAAGAAACCTTAACCGCTAATATTAAATCTGAAATTGAAAAAATGGTGGAATCGGTACGTCTGGTTTTTCCAAAATAACGCCCTAAATTTGCACCGAGAAAATTTTGATGCCCTGGGAGCCTTTATTTATAAGGCTCTCAGGGCATCAAAAAAGGTTTGTACTAAATGTCTGCTAAATAATGGGCTTAACTAACGGTTAGAAACGCGTAAAATTTCCTCTGCCCTAAGTCAATTATTCACTAATGAGTTTCTGATATGCTTCACTTGAAAGCAGTTGCGCCTCAACATCGGCTTCAACCGGCTTAAATTTAAAAATCCAAGCTTGGTAGGGTTTGTCGTTAATGCGCTCAGGCGCGTTAATCACAGCTTCATTGATGGCGACCACTTCACCATCTACCAGCGCGTGTAAGTCAGATCCCGTTTTTACAGATTCAACCAAACCGCAGGGTTGGCCTGCAATAAGTTTTGTGCCAACTGCCGGCGCATCAACAAATACAATGTCGCCCAACAAATCCTGTGCATAATCGGTAATGCCAGCAAGCCAAATGCCATCCGTATCGGCCTGTGTCCAAAGGTGTTCTTTGCTGTAGTGTAGTGTTTTTGGAATAGACATAATTTAAGTTTCAATTTAGATGAAGAATACAGCTTTTATTGTAATCTGAAACGTTGAGTTTGGCGTTAAAATTAAGCTACTAGTCGCAGAATGAATATTTTTTATAGCGTTCATTGTCATAATTGTAAATATTTAATGACAAAGTTAAAGTTTAATTATAATATTCCGACATAACTATATGTACCATAAGTAATTTTAGGGGTTTATATGCGTAAACTAACACTTATTTATTTAGCATTCATGCTTGGCCTCACCCCAGTGGCATCATTCGCGGCGTCTAAACAAAAGCAAAAAAATGTAGTCTCTAGCGCTAAAGTCACTAAAGCAAAATATACCTTGAATAAAAATTTTGCTGGCAAATATAAATTAGCTAAGCATAGCCCTAGCTCAAAACTTAAAGGTAGTAAGTTAAACGCCTCACGCAAGTCAAACATGCATGTGAAATTGCGTAAGCCCGTGTATGTTCAACCTACTGAAAACTTTGAAGATTTATATGATGGCAGCGGCCCACTGCATTTGGCTTCTGCTAAGGCCTTGGTCATCAACCAATACACGGGCGAAGTGATTTATGAAAAAAACACCAAAGAAGTGACGCCCATTGCTTCTGTCACCAAGTTGATGACCGCGATGGTGATGCTAGATGCAAAACTACCGATGGACGAGGTGCTGTATATCTCTGAAGATGACATCGATTATCTGAAAGGTACGCGTTCACGTCTAACTGTGGGCACTGCGCTCACACGGCAAGAATTATTGCGTCTGGCACTGATGTCGTCAGAAAATCGGGCTGCTTCAGCACTTGCACATAACTACCCAGGCGGTTACGACGCGTTTATACGTGCCATGAACCGCAAAGCAACTTCACTCGGCATGCGGTCAACGCAGTTTTATGACGCCACAGGCTTGGACAGCAACAATGTTTCGACGGCTGAAGATTTAGTCAAAATGGTCAAAACTGCTTATTTATACGATGAAATTCGTCAGGAATCGACCACCGCCTCACAGGAAATGAATTTGCTTAACCACGATTATCCTGTGAATTTTGTCAACACCAACGCCTTGGTACGCGCAGGTGAGTGGATGATTGGCTTATCTAAAACCGGTTACATCAGTGAAGCCGGGCGCTGTTTGGTGATGCAAGCCGAAATTTCTGGCCAGTCGTTGATAATTGTCCTGCTCGACGCTGCAGGTAAATCGACAAGAATCGGTGACGCTAATAGAATTCGCAAGTGGGTAGAGACGAATAAAACGGAAGTATTAGGTGAGCACGTAAGCGGTTAATTAGCTTCAATTTAGATAGCAACCTTTTTCGATGCCCTGGAAGCCCTATAAATAAAGGCTCTCAGGGCATTAATTTTTTCTCGGTATATATGGCTTAAGTTTATGTTGGTTTTTTGTACTGCAATAAACCATATTTTGGATCAAAAAAAACGGCGCTAGCGCCGTTTTTTTATTTCTTGCCAATATTCCGCGTTTATTCCTGAGTAGACTTTTTGGCGGTAGTTTTTTTAGTGATTTTCTTGGCGGCAGGCTTTTTAGTGACGGCCTTTTTAGTCGCCACTTTTTCAGCCGGTTCTTTTTTAACAGCAGATTTTTTTGCCGCGACTTTCTTCACTGTTTTCTTGACTGTGGTTTTTTTAGCGGGTGCATCTTTGAGCGCCTTGGCATTGAGTAACGCTAGGGCTTCTTCTAGCGTGAGCGCTTCAGGCTCTATACTTTTGGGCAGGGTGGCACGAATCTTTGCATGCTGTACATAAGGCCCGTAGCGTCCGGCATAGATTTCAATACGGCCTTCGCCAGATGGATGCGGACCTAAATCTGCAATCGGTGCCGGCCCGCTATGTGCTTGCGCAAGCAAGGCAACCGCCCCGGCTAAATCAATGGTAAAGACACTTTCCGTTTTTGGAATCGACTTGAATTTACCATCATGATTCACGTATGGGCCAAAACGGCCGATATTCGCCACAATTTTTTTGCCAGTTTCTGGATGTAAGCCTAAATCGCGCGGGAGCGACAGCACCATTTTTGCGGTTTCCAGACTCATATCCGCAAGGGATATTTCTTTGGGCACACTGACGCGCTTAGGTTTCTTTTTATCGCCCTCAACGGCAACGCCAAGCTGTAAATAGGGGCCGTAGGGACCATTCATCAACAGAATTTCTTTGCCAGTTTCTTCGTCAGAGCCAATCAGAATGGGGTCGCTACCCACCTGCGCCGCGCCATCTATACTGCGTTTGTAATCGCATTTTGGCGTATCGTTATAGCCTGTACAGCCAATAAAGCTACCATAACGGCTGAGTTGTTTTTGTAACGGTTTGCCACATTTTGGGCAAGCTTCGTCGATTAACTCGTTGCCAGGGCGATCTACATCAGCTTTGCTGAGTAGTTGCTGGTTGAATCCATGCCAGAATTCATCCATGACCGGTATCCATTCGCGGTCGCCCTCGGCAATCTCATCGAGTTCATTTTCTAGGTTGGCAGTAAAGTCGTAATCCACATATTTTGTGAAATGCTCGGTGAGAAACTTATTGACTACCCGACCCACATCTGTGGGCTTAAAGCGTTTTTTATCGAGTATCACGTATTCACGGTCTTGCAGTGTACTGATAATACTGGCATAAGTGGATGGGCGGCCAATGCCGTATTCTTCTAAGATTTTAACCAGACTTGCTTCACCGTAGCGCGGTGGCGGCTCGGTGAAATGCTGTTCCCCGTAAATTTTTTCAACGGCCAGCACTTCGCCTGTTTCAAGATGCGGTAACTTGGCTTCCGATTCTTCTTCCTCGTCATCAGTGCCTTCCATATACACGGCGATAAAGCCCGGAAATACCAATGTTTGGCCAGTAGCCCGGAATAAATTAGCATCGCTACCTACACTTAAATCAACGCTCACCGCATCAAATTTGGCAGGTGACATTTGGCAGGCCAGTGCACGTTTCCAAATCATTTCGTATAACTTGAATTGCTCATCAGTTAAGTATTGGCGTACGCTTGCAGGGGTACGGTTGATATCGGTAGGACGAATCGCCTCATGCGCTTCTTGCGCGCTCTTTGATTTTGTTTTGTAGGTGATAGCCGTTTTTGGTAGATATTCGGCTTCAAAATTCTTCTTCACGTAATCACGAATCTGCGCAATTGCCTCAGCCGCAATGCTAAACGAGTCGGTACGCATGTAAGTAATTAAGCCTACTGTGCCATTGCCAACGTCCATGCCTTCATAGAGTTGCTGGGCAATGCGCATCGCACGAGAGGTTGTGAACCCCAGCTTACGTACTGCTTCTTGCTGGAGGGTAGAGGTTGTGAACGGTGCAGCAGGGCTGCGGCTGCGTTGTTTTTTCTCTACTCTTGAAACAGTGGTTTTGCCAGCACTTGCAAGCAACAATTTACCCACGATGTCATTCTGTTGGTCGTGGTTGATGACGCTGAATTGTTCTATTTTTTCATGGTTGAGTTGTATAAGCTTTGCGCTAAAACTGTGGCTAAGTTTTAGCGCATCCAGATGAATGGACCAATATTCTTGGCTTTTAAACGCTTCAATTTCCAACTCACGTTCAACAATCAAGCGCAGCGCTGGGCTTTGTACGCGTCCGGCAGATAAGCCGCGGCGGATTTTTTTCCATAATAATGGCGATAAATTAAAGCCAACCAAGTAATCGAGTGCACGGCGCGCTTGCTGTGCGTTGACCATGGGCATTGAAATGTCACGCGGCTCCGCAATGGCGTGTTCCACTGCAGTTTTGGTGATTTCATGAAACACCACGCGTTTCATGAGCTTATTTTTAAGCAGATTTTTTGACTTTAAAATCTCTGCGATATGCCAAGAAATGGCCTCACCTTCACGGTCCGGGTCGGTTGCGAGGTATATGCTATCCGCACTTTTAACGGCTTTGGCAATTGCATCCACATGTTTGCTGTTTCGCTCGATAATGTCGTACTTCATCGCGTAGTCATGTTCGGTATCAACAGCGCCATTTTTGGGAATCAAATCACGCACGTGTCCGTATGAAGCTAAAACTTCAAAGTCGCTTCCGAGATATTTTTTTAGCGTTTTTGCCTTGGAAGGGGATTCAACAATTAACAGTTTGGACATGCAAGCCTAGGAAAATGAATGTTTAAAAGGGCTGTTATACGGTGCAACGTTGTTTGTAGTTTGGATAATAGCAAGGTCAATAGCTAAAAGACAACACGTTACCGCGCATACTACGCAAATTTAATGAATTATTTGTAACATTATGTATTTCTGATGAATTCGATGCGTGTACCCGCTGTATTGTTGAGGCTCAACGCAGCACCTTCGTTGGCGATGTCGCCGAATAGCGGGTCTTCATCTTCAGGTTTGGCTTGACTCAGATTTTTAAAGTCATAGAGATTAAAGTCCGCCAAGTGAGAAGGCTCAACATTGCCAATCGCACGAAAAATATTATTAATGCGACCCGGTTGTTCGCGCTCCCAACCATGTAACATTTCCTTGACCTTTTGGCGTTGCAAATTTTCTTGGCTGCCACATAAATCACAAGGAATGATGGGGAACGCCATTTGCCGTGCGTAGCTGGCAATATCTTTTTCGCTGCAATATGCTAAAGGGCGAATGACAATGTTTTGTTTATCATTGGTAGAAAGTTTAGGCGGCATGGCTTTCATCTTTGCGCCGAAAAACAGGTTTAAAAACAATGTCTCCACAATGTCGTCACGGTGATGGCCCAGCGCGATTTTATTGGCGCCAAGTGCTTTGGCGGTAGTATAAATCACCCCTCTGCGTAATCGTGAACACAGAGAGCAGGTTGTTTTACCTTCAGGTATTTTTTCTTTCACGACTGAATAAGTGTCCGCTTCAACAATGCGGTAGTCAACGCCCAGTTGTTCAAAATAGGCGGGTAAAATATCAGCCGGAAAGCCAGGTTGCTTTTGATCAAGATTCATCGCAATCAACTTAAAGTCAATCGGCGCGCGCTCTTGCAGTGCCAGTAACATCATCAGCAAGGCGTGAGAGTCTTTGCTTATTAGCATAACTCCATAAGCTAATCTTGAAAAAAATACTATAAAATCATATAGAAAACTAATATTCATGTTTACATAATAATATAAATGTTAACTTTATGCACATTTTAAGCTCAATCTTTACATTAGTTGTGATTTAAAGTTTACTTGAAATATTAATTTCTTATTCTTGCACTGACCTAATGCAAATACATCCCATCTAGCAACAGGTATCCAGTGTAATGGTCCCATATATGCAAAACCCTTGCCGAATTCTAGCCTAAATTTGGATATGTAATCTATAAGCCCAAGTTCAACATCTCGTTCAACGGCATCATGGGCAATTGTGCAACGGCGCATTGCACAATTGCAAGATCACTCCAAAAATTAACTACCATCAAAATTGATAATTAAAACTAATCCGGCAGAAATATCCGCATAGCTGACGGCCAGTTTAAATTTGAAATACACTACAACGGCCTCAAGTGAACGCTGCAGTTAACCTTGATTTTTACAGTTTCAGTGTCCTGAACTGGAAAAAACATTCATCGTTACGACCCCAGCGATAATTAGACCAATGCCAATAAGTGCGGGAATATCTAGTTTCTGACCAAAAAATCCCCAGCCAATAATAGTAATCAGAACAATTCCTACGCCTGACCAAATTGCATAAGCAATACCGACTGGAATCGAGCGTAAGGTTATTGAAAGAAAGTAAAATGCTATTCCATATC
>JAKPIR010000028.1 GCA_029549705.1 Pseudomonadota bacterium
AAATAGACACTCAGCAAGCAAATCTCTGAGTAGTGGTTTGAAAGATTTTAGTGGGGAACTCATATTGATATTAATAGCTCATTTGGAGTATCCCAGTTTGTTTAAACGGATACTTAAGTTGTTAAATAAATTTGGTAACCATCTTTATTATTTTAATTCTGCCTGCATACCGTGCATTTAAGTTACTAATAAGCGCCTTTGCCAGTAAATGCAAATACGGTGCGGAATAGAATGGAAATATCCAACCAAATAGACCAATTATTGATGTATTCAATATCGGATTCAATTCGCTGCACCATTTGTTCAATATCAACTGTTTCACCCCTCAATCCTCTGACTTGGGCTAATCCAGTGATGCCAGGTTTAATGTGGTGACGTGCAAAATAGTCAAAAATTCGCTGAGAATACTCTTTGTCATGCTGTACCGCATGCGGACGCGGACCAACTAAGGACATGTCGCCTGTGAGCACGTTAAAGATTTGTGGTAACTCATCCAGACTGGTTTTTCGAATAAACGCACCAACACGAGTAATTCTGCTGTCGCCCTTAGTCGCTTGCTTTAACTTGCCAGGCTCTTCCTGATGAACGTACATGCTGCGAAACTTCCAAATTTTAAATGATTTCCCGCTCCAGCCAGCGCGATTTTGTCTAAAAAATACCGGGCCTGGGCTATCTAGTTTTACTGCAATCGCCACAGCGATGAGAATCGGAAAAATCATTAACAATATCAAGACGGATAGCACTTTATCTACAACTGACTTCAATAGCAGGCGCATACCGATGAGTGGTGTTTCTGAAAGCGTCAATACTGGAATGCCTGAAATCTCTTTAACGCTATGATTCACGAGTCTTAAAGCAAAAATATCTGGAATCCAATGAATAGCGACATGTTTGTCTATGACATCCATGTAAATCTTTTCAAGCTCTATTGAGGATTTTAGCGGTGTGACAATATAGATTGTGCTAATGTCATGTTGATCAATTAACGCGGCTAAATCATTTACATCACCAAGTACAGCAGGGTCATTTTTTCTGCCAGCTGCTTTTCGACCACTGGCCTTATTGTCTTCATCTAATAATTTAACAAAGCCAATGACTTGCTCGCCAACCCAAGGGTTATCTGAAATTCTGTGTTGTAAATAGTAAGCAAGTCTGCTTTGTCCGACAATTAGAACTTTTTCATTTTGTTGCGCATGCCGTACGATGTTCTTGTAGACTAGCCTGAAAAGCATGTGGATTACAAGCTGAGCAATAAATCCTGCAATATATAACTGGGCAATCAAGTTTCGAGAATATATTTCACTTTGCTTTGTTAAAAAAGCGAGTACGACTAAAATGAAAAAAGTAAGCGTCCATGCTTTTAATAGATTTAACGCTTTGTCTACTGCGTGACCATTACTTCTGTAAATCGCAAATCGGTCATATGTTAAAGCCATGACAACCAAAAGTACTAATATTAAATTGATGTAAGGCGAGTACAATGCACCCATGTGACGCACTATCAATCCCCAGGCGATGCCTATTACGGCAGCGCCGTCAAGTAGTTGTTGAATGATGTTACTGAAACTACTGCGTCGCTGTAAAAGTGTTTTTGAGCCAGATTGTCTATATGCCATTGGTATTGCCGTAAATACTTTTTAATTAATTCGTTATTATGACAGCTTTATAAATGCATTACCTAATTCAGTTTTGGCGGCACATAGGTCGCTACGGCCTGCGCACGGCAAGAAACATCTAATTTGCTAAAAATACGTTTTAAGTGATTTTTAACAGTATTGGGGCTGATGCTCAAAATCATGCTGATTTCAAAGTTTGTTTTACCCATTCTTACCCAATGAATAATTTCATGTTCGCGGTCGCTTAAGCCTTGTACGTGATATTCGGAGAGATCATCTTCTTCCGAATCCGCAGACTCTAAACTTTCGATTCTGCGAAGTGCCGCATCTAAGTGGGGCATGAACATGCCCAACACAGAAGACGTCACTGGAAACTCTGATTGTTTATCCATAAAGATGTAAAGGCAATCGTTATTGCCGCGAATATCGCGCACGCCATAAACTAAAATTGAATTAATCACAGAAAGCTGGTTGTTAAAGAAAGCAGGCACGCCATCTGCATTAGGATCTACAGAAAAGTTGTTAATTCTGTACCAGCGCTCACTATTCGCAAGCCATCTTTGATAAAGATCAGACATCAGATGATCAATATGCCCGGGGGACTCACGCAGTGACTGCGTACGTATACCTGGAATGTTAGAACTGACATCGTAATTGAGAGCCCCCTTGTTGAAGTCGCCCCAAACCGCTATTAATACATCATGCGGAAAAATTTTAGCGAGATCATCTTGTTGCCATCTAAAAAAATCAACATGCTTCTTGATTTTATAAGAACGTTGTATGACATCAATCAGCGTTTCCCAATGATTGTTTTGTAAAGTAGCAGCCATTTTGTATTCACTCCATATTCAAAATTACAATTTACTAAGACTATTGCAAGTTGAATGCCAGTGAATGAATGAAATATTTATGATAAAAAACAATAGGTTGAAAAAAACATTAATTGAGAATGATTTTGGATTGACGTAATCTTGACACTTTTGTCATGTAAATGCGCAATCATCTGACAGTTTGTGTGCGCTTTAATATTCAATTTGAATTGACTGTAGCTTCTTTAATTCTATATTAATAAAGTAGCCTCAAAGCTGACCGAAAATTTTCATTAAAATCATTTTCGATTTATAGTGTAGCGATGGTGCCCAGAAGAGAACTCGAATCTCCACATCTTTCGATACTAGTACCTGAAACTAGCGCGTCTACCAATTCCGCCATCTGGGCATGTAAGCTTATTTGTTTTAGCATGATTCAATGATATCAGGATAAAACGTATTAAAATTAAACCATCAATTCAGTGCTAGTGCGCATTATAACAGTTTCATCATAAAGGGTAATCCATGTCGCCGAGTAAAAAAAGCAACCAAAATAAAAATACAAGAAAACTAGACCCGTTTTTTGAGCGTGAATCTAGCAAATATGAACATCCGTTGCCAAGTCGCGAATACATTTTATCTATCATGACTGAGCAAGGCGTGCCTCTAAACATAGAGCAGCTTTATACATTGCTAGATATTGGGCAAGAAGAACGAGATAGTTTTGCAAAACGGTTAAACGCAATGGAGCGAGAAGGACAAATTATACGCAACCGCAAAAATGCGCTGTGCATTGCTGATAAGCTTGATTTAATCGCAGGGGTTGTGCAGGGCCACCCTGATGGTTTTGGTTTTTTGGTGCCAGATGACAAAACCAAATATCCTGAAGATTTATTTTTAAGCCCTAAAGAGATGTCGCAAGTGATGCATGGCGACCGTGCTTTTGTGCGCATGGCAGGCTTAGATAGGCGCGGCAGACCTGAAGGCAAGATTGTTGAAGTGATTGAGCGCCGCACGCAAAAGCTAGTAGGGCGCGTGTTGCAAACCAGTGGTGTGACTATCGTTGCCGCTGAAGATAAGCGCATCAACTTAGATATTTTGATTCCTTACCACTTAGATTTAGGGGCAAAGCCCGGCCAAGTGGTGATGGTGGAACTGACTTCTCAGCCGTCTGCGCATGCCCAGCCAATGGGTAAAGTGGTTGAAATTCTGGGTAACTATGCCGATAGTGGTATGGAAATTGAAATCGCCCTGCGCAAACACAATTTACCGCATGAATTCAGTCCAGAAGCGGTCAGACAGGCAGAGTCCTATCCAAAACTGGTGCAACCAGAAGATTATAAAGACCGCATTGATTGCCGTGAAATGCCGCTCATTACCATTGATGGCGAAACCGCGCGCGATTTTGATGATGCCGTTTTTGCCGAGCCACAAGGTAAAGGCTGGCGTTTGGTGGTTGCGATTGCTGATGTGAGTTTTTACGTGAAACCGAATGATGCGCTAGATAAAGGTGCGATTCAGCGTGGTAATTCGGTGTATTTCCCACGCCGCGTGATTCCGATGTTGCCAGAAGCCTTATCAAACGGTTTATGCTCGCTTAACCCCGATGTAGAACGTTTGTGCATGATTTGCGATATGCAGGTGGATGGCGCAGGTATTGTGAAGCAATTTAAGTTTTACCCTTCAGTGATGCGTTCAAAAGCACGCATGACTTACACGCAAGTGCATGAAATTTTGCAAAATCCAGAAGGTGAATTGGCGCAAGAATACACATGGCTCATGCCGCATTTGCAGCATTTGCAAGGTGTTTATAAATTGATGCTGGCACAGCGCGAAAAACGCGGTGCCATTGAGTTTGAAACCTCAGAAACCATCATGATGTTTAATGAAAATGGCAAAATTGAAAGCATTGTACCCAGCCACCGTAACGAAGCCCACAAGCTCATTGAAGAATGTATGTTAGCTGCCAACGTATGCGCGGCTGAATTTTTATTAAAGCATGAACACCCCGCGCTTTATCGCATCCACGAAGGCCCCACGCCTGAAAAACTCGAGTTGCTTCGCACCTTTATGGGCGAGTTTGGCTTTGGTGTGGGCGGTGGCGATAAACCGCATGCCAAAGATTACGGCAAATTGCTGGCGCGCATCAAAGAGCGCCCCGATGCACAACTGTTGCAAACCGTGTTATTGCGTTCAATGCAGCAAGCGGTTTACAGCCCCGATAACGTCGGCCATTTTGGTTTGGCCTATGAAGCTTACACACACTTTACCTCGCCGATTCGCCGTTACCCCGATTTATTGATACATCGTGCCATTAAAGCGGTTCTCAATGGCGAAAAATATAAGGCAGGGGATTGGAATCAACTGGGAATTCAATGCTCCATGACTGAGCGCCGCGCCGATGATGCCACGCGCGATGTCACCAATTGGCTCAAATGCTTTTACATGCAAGATAAAATTGGTGAAGTATTTGAAGGCACGGTAGCAGGCGTCACTAGCTTTGGCTTATTTGTGGCGTTGGATGGCGTGTATGTAGAAGGCTTATTGCATGTCACCGAGCTTGGCAACGATTACTTCCACTTTGATAAAGCGCGGGGTGTTCATGCTTTAAT
>JAKPIR010000306.1 GCA_029549705.1 Pseudomonadota bacterium
ACTTACTTCACCATGAGCAGTCATCACAATCACTGCCGCATTTTTAGCGACTAGATCTGCCAGTAAATCCAGCCCATTGCCGTCTGGCAGACGCATATCAAGCAACACTAAATCAGGCACAAATTGCTTTAATGCGGCTGCGGCAGCCAACAAACTCTCCACATGCTCGCATTCGTAGCCGGCTTTTTGCAAGCGACGCATTACCGCACGGGCAAATAACACCTCATCTTCAACAATCAGAATTTTTGACTGTTGCTTCAAAACCGTTGAGGTATTGCCCTGTGCGATATGCGCTAATTGCAAAATTTTTCCTTCATGATTACTTCGGTTACTTCTTACCGCCAATATCGTAGCGCACACCGATCCAACCTGCACGTGGCGCACCTTGCATTAAGAATTTTGATGCTTCACCTTCACCTGAAAACACACCATTTTCAATCCAGTTTTCGCCAAATTGGCCGCCTGAAGCATATTCTTTATCAAAAATATTGATCGCTTTTGCAAACACTTGCCAACCGCTATCACCAAACTTATAGCGTGTATCCAAGTTAACAACAGTGTAGCCGCCAATTTTTCCGCTATCTTGCACGTGATCAGCGTCACCATCATTGGCACGATGTTTATTGTTCTCGTTGCCACGGACATAAACATCAGAGAATGTGTTGATATTGGTACCTACACTCCAATTTGGCGTGACGTCCAATTGCAGGCGTAATTTAAACGAATGTTCAGGTAAATTAGCTAAACGATCCCCTTTTTTTACCTGAATTGCATTGCCATCAGTGGTTGAGTTAAGTGCATTTGTTAACTCTAAATCTGACTCGTAGGTTGCTTTTAAATAGCTATAGCCTGCATTCCAGCTAAAGCTACCGATTGCACCTGATAAACCTGCATCTAGACCCATACGACGGGTTTTACCCACGTTATCAAAATAGCCCATGCCATTGGTTGCGTTGGTCGAAATAAACTGAATGTCATCGTGGTTTTCAGTACGATATACTGCTGCTGACCATTTCACGTCTGTTGTTAAATTTCCACGAGCGCCCAATTCAAAAGTTTTAGAAACCACTTCATCTAGCGGGGGATCACCCGCCATCGCGTTTGGCAATTTACATGGTACATTTGGATTTGCGCAACCTAGTTCCATCGAAGTTGGCGCGCGCATACCCTCATTATAAGATCCATAAACAGACAAATCTTTGGTTGGTGTAAAACTTAATCCAATGGCTGGGTTAAAGCGGCTGAAGCTATGGTTGCCAGAAAGGGACACATCTTCATCAGGCGTCAATGGGTCACCATCAACATCCTCAAACGAACCCTTAGGATTGATCTTGTCAGTGTTTTTAACTTTAATATGGTTGTAGCGGCCAGAAAGCGTTAGGTGCCACTGATTCGTCAAGGACAAAGTATCAGTTGCAAACACGCCCCAGCTGCGGGTTTTACCTAGCAAATCTACTTCTGCATCAGCACTTTCCACGTTTATACCATCAACACCGCGTGATGCATTAATGATACCGTACTCAGTCGATTGGTTAAATTTCACGCGTGAATAGTCATAACCCAAACCTAGAATCAACTGATTTTGTTTTTCTAGCAAGGGTTGGTTAAAGGCCAATTGTGCATTAAAGCCGTAGCCTTTTTGATCCGTGTTACTGCGATTGAGTGCCCCACTACACAGTTCATCCTCATCACCTGTACCCAGCGGGCAATCGGCATCATTACCAGCAACTGTTCCTGTTGCCAATAAATCATAATCATCATTGATATCGCCATTTAACGTTTTACGTTTTGATTTTCGATAATAAGTATTGGCACTCAATTGCACGTCATCATTTAACCAATGACTGCCATTCAAGTTCAAAAATGATAACGTGTTTTTAGTTTGGTCAGGCTTGGTATTAATGGTTTCACGGCCAAAATCCTCCATCAGTTCTTTTTGGACTAGACCATTACCAACCATGTCGTTGTCCGCACCGGTATAACTGAGCTCTAAACGAGATGCTTCGTTTTGCCAGCCCACTTTACCAAAAATCTGCTTCACCTCGGTTGGCGAGTGGTCACGCCAGCCGTCTTCATCAAAATAGTTTCCTGCCAGAAAATAATCAACGGAATTATCCGCTGATACGCCACCAAATTCTGCGGCAACCGTTTTGCGTGACCATGAGCCAAAACTGGTTTCAATACCGCCACCTTGATGCGTGCGGCCGTTTTTAGTTTGCACAGACAGTGCGCCACCTAAGGTATTTAAGCCAAACACAGGGTTTGAACCTGGCATCAAATTCATGCCGGCAATAGCATTCACCGGAATTAAATCCCAGTTCACTGCATCGCCAAACGGTTCATTGACGCGTACGCCATCTTGAAATACTGACAGTCCTTGCGGCGTTCCTAACAAAGGTGACGCGGTAAAACCACGGAATAAAATATCAGGCTGGTACGGGTTGTTTTGCGTTTCATTCACGCTCACACCTTGCAGATTGTTATTCATGTAATCGGCAATACTTAAGCTATTTTGTTGTTGCAACGCTTTGCCTTTAACAACCTGCACATTGGATGGAATCTGCTCAATTGGCAAACCTACCCCTGCGAGAGGTGTGGTACCAATCACTTCAATTTTACCTAAATCCACCGCATTGCCATTGTCTTCAGCATATGCCATTTGCGGAGCAGCGTAAGCGGCCAATATAGCCATTAAAATCATTTTTGGTTTTATATTGCTTGAATTGGATGTTTTTTGCATACTAAATTCCCTAGGTTAGAGTTTTTTAAAAGCCGCTATCTAATTTCACGAAGAAATGGCAATCTTGTACAATAGCAATAATCATTCCAACACTTATTAAGTGAAACTAACCCATATGAAACAAAATGTTACATATTGATGCAAGTTAATGAAATAAGTATACAACCAATAAATGGTTATATACAGCCATTTATTGGTTGTATATAACCAATAAAATAGGTGGTTCAGCTTATTAGAATCGTCGCGAATGACCAGATGCGGTTTTATTTAGATTTGTGATAGATGCCAAATAATTTCAACTGCCGGCTCGTCATGGGAGGCAGCCATATCGTGCGCTACGCCTATGCCAGGAACAAAAACGAGCTTGTCATGCCAATAGATGAGCGGTAAGCTGTCTCGTAACCAAGGTGGAATATGCGCCTCTTGCAACAAATGCTTAAGCGTTCTTGAAGGTCGCAATGCGTGAGGCTTAAAGGTTTCACCACCACTTCGCCGGGTAATTCTTAATTCACTAAGACCGTGCTTTAAGGCTAAACCCCTCCCAGTGACATGCCTAAACTCTAGCAATTCTCGATTCGGTAAAGTCAAAAGCGGTTCACCATGCCATGTTAAGTCAAATGGTTTCGAGGCTTGCATGGAAACTAAGTAAACTCTTTGCTGATAACGTCTTAGGCTTATTGGTGGCTGATTCGAATTTACGACATCGTGATGACGCAATGGAATATTGATATTGGCATCCGGCTTTGCATTGAAGAGCTGGTGCAGGATTTCAGACAGGTATTCTGCGTTAGGCATGGATAACTGATTGCGCGCTAACCACCAACGCAACAGATTTTTTGCGCGTGATCGCTCCAACTTTTCTAAAGACACCAAACATAAACTGTTTTCTGACAAGATTTGGCTTGCATCAATTTCAGCCAGCGCGTCCAGCAAACCATCTGCTTCGGCCAGATGTGTAGCCACTCTTGCGATGACAGGTTGAATAGATGGATTGCGCGCAAGCAAAACAGGCATGACATGATGACGCACAAAATTTCGCTCGTAATTAGTGTTTAAGTTACTTTCGTCATCACACCAAGTTAGACCATTAAGACGCGCATAGTCATGTAAATCTGAGCGAGAAACATCTAACAGCGGGCGCAATAGCCGTCTTTGCTCGTCTATTTTAGCCATGCTTGCCAAACCTTTAACGCCGGCGCCTCTAAATAGCTGCAATAAAAGCGTTTCGGCCTGATCATCTTGATGATGTGCCGTGACAATAAAGTCTGGCTTCAAATCAGCATGTTTAAAATTGAAAAACGCTTGATATCGCAATTTTCTAGCCGCTGCCTCTATACCAGACTTATTTTTTGGTTCGATATTGACATATTCGACATGCAGCGGAACCTCCAATGTTTTGCACTGCTCGATGCAGAACTCCGTCCAGTCATTCGCATGCGGACTCAAGCCGTGATGTACGTGCATGGCCTGTAGTGAAAATGAAAGATTCTGGCGGAGAGCTGCGAGCAAATGTAACAAAACGGTTGAGTCCAAGCCACCACTCAACGCTAGCAATAGCAGTGGCTTAGAATGAATGTTGTC
>JAKPIR010000308.1 GCA_029549705.1 Pseudomonadota bacterium
GACCCCTGAAAAGGTAAAGGATCTCAAACCGCTAAGCGATTCTGCTAAAACATTAGAAGACGTCACTGCCTGGCTTGATTCGCATCAAGTAAAATATGGCCACACTAAATCAGCGCACGCTGCTGAAACCGTTCCTGGGGAGCTGTTAAACAAGTTCAGTAAAATGGTGATTGGCGATTTAATTTTTATTAATGCAAATGGTCGTACCGTTGTGGGGCGCTTGGTTGAGGTAAAAGACGTGCCAATAAGCGAGAAAGATTCAAAACCACTCATTCAACGTATTATTCTTAGCCAAAAACGTAAGGATGTTGCAGAAGCTGAGCTAAAACGTTTACGTGAACTTGCTAAAATTGAGTATCTGAACGATAAGTTTGCCCCATCAGCCAGCGCCGAGCCCGCCGCAGTGCCGCCGCCTGCGGCAGCACCAGTGGTGGAAGATAAAGCTGCCAGCCCAGAAAAAAGCGCCAATGATAATCTCGATAAAAGTATAGAGAAGGGTTTATCCGGGCTTTAATATGTCTGAAAAGCTTGATGGCAACTTGGGTTGCTATGCTTTTCTGTTAAAATGCACATCTAACAAGGTTTAGGAAAAAATATGCGACACATTTTCGCTTACATTTTATTTGCAGTGCTGGGCGCTTGGTTGAACATTGCCTCAGCTGAAGAGCCCAATTATGTTTTGGGCCCAGGTGATGTGATTAAGGTGAATGTTTACAGCAATCCGGACTTATCGCTAGAGGCGCGCGTCTCTGAGGCGGGTTTAATCAGCTATCCACTAATTGGCCAAGTGATGGTGGGCGGTTTAACGACATTTGCCGCTGAAAAGCGCATTGCTGGCCTGTTAGAAAAAAGAGGTTTTATTAAAGAGCCGCAAGTCAACGTGCTGGTGTTGCAATTTCAAAGTAAATTAGTTTCAGTGCTGGGCAGCGTTTACAAGCCAGGGCGCTATCCACTAGAACGCACCACAAATTTAGCCGATTTGCTCGCGCTTGTCGGTGGCGCCACACCGGATGGCTCTGATTTGATTACGGTGGTCAATGCGTCTGGTAAAACCGAATACGATTTACACAAAATCGTTAATCAGCCAAATGGCCTAAAAAATATTGTTTTTAACGGCGGTGAAGTGGTTTATGTGCATGCGCGCGATGTGGCGGTAATGGGCCAAGTGTTGCGGCCGGGTAAATATGCAGTGGTGAGCGGTGTTCGCACGGTTGCAGATTTTCTTTCAGTGGCGGGCGGCGTAGCACCAAGTGGGTCTGACACGGTGACAGTGACCACATTGCGTGATGGAAAAATCAGCCGTTTTGAAGTAGATGTTGATAGTTTATTCCGCACGGGCGATAACAGTGCCAATATTGAGCTTTCAAGCGGCGATAGCGTCTATGTGCCTTTGGCGCCGATGGTGTATGTGTATGGTGAGGTGCAGCGCCCGGGCTCATTCCGCATTGCACGTGACATGACGGTCATGCAAGCGCTCACCGTGGCCGGAGGTACCACCATCCGTGGAACCCAGCGTAACATTAAATTGCACCGTCGCAATGCCAAAGGTGAGATTATGCAACTATTCCCTACGCTGACCGACACCGTGCAGCAGGATGACGTACTCTATGTGCAAGAAAGCCTGTTTTAGGAAACCACATGAATTTCACGCAATTTTTGCTTATTCTTAAAGCGCGGTTTTGGATTATATTGGCTACATTCTTTTTGGTTGTAACAACAACCGTTGTAGTCAGTTTGCTGCTGCCAAAATCATACGAGGCAACCACCACCTTAGTGCTCAATTATAAGGGTATGGATCCTGTTACAGGAGTAGTGTTACCCGCTCAGCTAATGCCTGGTTACATGGCAACACAAAATGACATTATTACCAGTAAAAGTGTTGCAATTAAGGTGGTTGATCAGCTAGGGTTTGCCAAAAGCCCGGCGGCGCAAGCACAGTTTAATGAAACTGCAAAAGGCAAAGGCGACATCCGCGAATGGTTTGCCGAAAAGTTGTTAAAAGA
>JAKPIR010000043.1 GCA_029549705.1 Pseudomonadota bacterium
ATGACAACGCAAAGTTGGCTAACCCTTTGTCGTCGGATGAACTCATGCGAGAGGCGCTTATTCAATCGGCTTTGGAGAGCGCACAGCAAGCCGTTGAGATTGGTTTAGCTAAAAATAAAATTATTATTTCCTGTAAAGTCAGTAACGTACAAGATTTAGTTAAAGTATATGTTGAGCTTGCAAGCCGCAGCGAATATCCGCTACATTTAGGCTTAACCGAAGCGGGCATGGGTTCAAAAGGCATTGTGGCATCTACCGCCGCACTGGCCTTGTTATTGCAACAAGGTATTGGCAACACTATTCGCGTGAGTTTAACACCAGAACCCAATGAATCACGAACCAAAGAAGTGGTCGTGGCGCAAGAGATTTTACAGACGATGGGGATTCGTTCATTTACACCGCTTGTGACCGCGTGTCCGGGCTGCGGTCGAACTACCTCAACTTATTTTCAAGAATTAGCCATGCAAATTCAAAGCTACCTCCGCAATCAAATGCCTATTTGGCGAAACTTATATGCAGGTGTAGAAAATATGAACGTGGCCGTCATGGGTTGCGTCGTCAATGGGCCGGGAGAATCCAAACTGGCAAACATTGGTATTAGCTTACCAGGAACTGGTGAAACACCTGTAGCTCCTGTGTTTGTTGATGGAGAAAAAACGGTCACCCTGAAGGGGGATAATATTGCGCAGGAATTTCAGGCGATTGTTGAGGATTATGTGAAAAACAATTATGCAGATGGTGGCAAGCTTCATGTGCCACATTTAAAAAAAATCGTGCCCATTCAAGCCGTAAAATAAATTTCAAATAAAATTCACTCACAGCTTCTATTCAACAAGAATCATTTTTTTCATGAGTCATTCATTTCAAAGCATCAAAGGTTTCTACGACATACTTCCCGAGGCTACACCGCTTTGGTTTAAGTTAGAAGACACAGCAAGACGTGTGCTTGCACAATATGGTTATAACAACATTCGCATGCCGCTAGTTGAAAATACTGATCTTTTTGTACGCAGTGTAGGTGAGCATACCGATATCGTAGAAAAAGAAATGTATGCGTGGGTGGATGCGCTCAATGGGGATAAACTTACGCTGCGCCCCGAAGGTACGGCAGGTTGTGTGCGAGCAGTAGTCGAACACAATCTTACTTATAATGGACCGCAACGCCTTTGGTACTCCGGGGCGATGTTCAGGCATGAAAACGTACAAAAAGGCCGTCAACGGCAGTTTCATCAAATTGGTGTTGAGGCTTTTGGTTTTGAGTCGCCAGAAGTGGATGCAGAACAAATTGTCATGCTGGCAAGATTATGGCGCGCACTTGGTATTGAAGATGTTGAGTTGCAAATCAATAGCATTGGTGACGCAGATGAGCGTGCCCAATACCGCAATGTATTGATTGCTTACTTTGAAAAACACGCAGATTTGCTTGACGACGACGCTAAACGACGTCTGCATGCTAACCCGTTGCGCATACTGGATAGTAAAAATCCACGTATGCAAACCCTTTGCGAAAATGCACCAAAATTGATTGATACGTTAGGTGCAGAATCGCGAACACATTTTGATAAGCTTTGCGCACTATTAACTTCGGCAGGTGTGGCTTTTAAAATCAATTCTCGCTTAGTGCGGGGGCTGGATTATTACAATCGCACCGTGTTTGAATGGGTCACAACCAAACTTGGTGCTCAGGGAACCATTGCTGGTGGTGGTCGCT
>JAKPIR010000051.1 GCA_029549705.1 Pseudomonadota bacterium
GTGGGCTTGGTGGCACCTACGCGGGTAACCCGCTAGCGATTGCGGCCGCCCATGCGGTGATCGATGTCATGGAAGAAGCGCAATTAGTCGCGCGAGCCAACGTGCTGGGCGAAAAACTGACCAAACACCTCAAAGCGTTACAAAGTAAAGTGCCTGCACTAAAAGAAGTACGTGGTTTGGGTTCAATGATAGCGGCAGAGTTTTTTGACCCCACAACGGGTGAGCCTTCGCCTGAAGCGATGAAGCGTGTTCAAGCCGCCGCGCTTAAAGCGGGCTTGATATTGCTTAGCTGCGGCGTGTATATGAACACTTTACGTTTTTTATATCCACTGACGATTGAAGATGCGGTGTTTGATGAAGCGTTGGCAATACTTGAAAATGCCTTAATGGCTAAGTGAAAACGTAAAATATTTGTACTACAGCAAAATTTTTATCGCAATTATCAACGCAAAAGCACACATCATGGCCACAAATACAACAAATAGCGCAAAATCTTTTTTCAAAACTAAAAAAAGTTGGCTGATATTGCCACTCGTGTTAATTGTAGTATTTGCCTTTTACAAGCTACGTATTCCAACCTTGCAGAATGCAAACCAAAATGAAATCAAGCTTGCGCAACCTGACGTGTGGGTGCATAGCCAAAACTTTGCGTTGTTGCCGCACGATTTACTGCAAGTGCCGTTGCTTAAAGCTTTGCTCACAGAAGATTTTGTTTATTTTTATGCACAAGATGAAGATTGGTTGAGCTTGCAGGGTGCCATGCGCCGCATCAGTTTTGAGCATGAGTTGAATTGGTCTGATACCTTACTTAAAAATATTGCCGATGCGCCGGCTGACGTTTATATGTGGCACGATGATAGCCACGCATTGCGCTATTGGGCCTTGAGCATGGAACGTGATTCGCTCACGACAGTGGCGCAAAGTCTAGCTAAACTTAAACTCGCGGCAGATAAACAATTGCACGAAATTGGCCGTGTGAGTATTGGCGGCGATGATGTGCCCGTGCTGCAAGTGTCGCTTTCAGCCAGTCGCCAAATGGTGTTTGCCGCGCATGGCAAACGTATGGTGCTGTTGTCCGATGCCGTAATGGCGAGCCATGCGGGTGAAGATTTAGATGATCAAGCTGAGACTTTGATTAAACGATTGTTGGCTGATGATGCCAACACCCGTGCAGAAGTGGTTTCAGAATGGCAGGTAAGTACTAAAGCCCAGCCAGTCGTCAATGCTAAACAAACCATCATGCTTTCAAACCGCTTATTTGCGCAAGGTTACGGCGCGTTTATACCAAGTTTACGCGCGGTTCGCTTTGATTTTGATGGCAAAACTTGGGTCAGCCAAGCCAATGTGACGCCCACTGCGTTTGACCCTAAAATTTGGTCGCATTTGCCTGCCAACGCCGCATTCTGCGCTAGCGCGCCGATTGATTGGACGCAAGTGCAAAAGGCGGTAGATGGCGCTTCTAGCTTAAGTGTAAAACCAAAATTTGCTGAAGAGTTTGCTAGCACAGGCGCGGTGTGTTGGTATGCGGAAGAACAAGACAATATCGTGCAACCGCTTTTTGTGGCATTACGCCAACCAGGTACAGGTTCGGCAGAATCCCTCAACGCATTGTTTGATTGGGGCGTGGCGACGAATCAAGCGTATATGAATGAAGTGCGTGGGTTGCGCGGCAAAAAACGGCAACTGCAAAATGAACTTGAACGCACAAAAGCGAATTTAGTTGAAATCAACAAGGAGAAAATTGAGACACAAAATCCAGAAGACCGCGCTTATTATGAAAAAGATTTAGCAGGCCGCAAAGAAAATACTAAAACGGCGATTGCAAGTTTAGAAAAGGCACTGGCAGATATT
>JAKPIR010000053.1 GCA_029549705.1 Pseudomonadota bacterium
CCGAAAATCAGTGCGGCCTTAGAAAAAATAGCCGAGCCAGCAAAAGCCGCTAAAGAAACCGTAGCTGAAAAAAACGGTGCGTTTACGATACTTTCCCGCAAATTAGCCATTGAGGCGGAATCAGATAATAATCCAACACTCGCTTATGACGACCAAACAGTGTATTTCTCAATCAACCAAGCGTTAATCGAACGTGCAGTTTCAGTTGGTGAAAAACATTACCCTAATTTGGTCGAATCAGCCAAAGAAATCAGCCCAACGGCGCAGCAATTTTTATATGTATCGCCTAAAAAATTAGCCCCCTTGCTACAAAGCACCGCTGAAGAAGCCTTGCCGCAAGAAAGTCGCGCAAAGCTACGCGCCGCCTATGAATATCACATGCCAGCGCGTTTGCAAGCCTTAGCCAATCAGCCTGCTTTTAGTTTAACGCTGGATAAACCAGCGTCAGGGTCAGGCGAGCAATGGTTGCCATTAAGTTGGCATGCGGCAGAGTAAGTGCAGGGTAAATTGTGCATAGTCGCCGATACTTTTTAAGTCAATTCGTTACACTGTGTATAGCAGTTAAGACCGCTGGCGCATATGCGTTAATGCCTAGCGATGGCAGTTTGTCAAACAATGGCAAAACAGATGTTGCGTCGAACAAAACGCGATTGAGTTCGGCGCAAGCACAAGCGTTTAGAAATTGGGTGCAATTGATTGTACAGCAGCAGTTAAACCGAGGCCCAACGCCTAGATGGCAGCAGCGTGACTGCGCAGGGCTAGTCCGATTTGCCAGTGCCGAAGCCTTGCGAACACACGATAACACTTGGCTTAAAGCCAATGGTTTCTTTGGTAAAAAATTGCCGCCTGAATTGAATTTATCCACCGAGCAATTGGCTGAACTGCGCCATGCTTGGCTAAGGGCAGACGGTACACAAGGCGCATTTGTCAGCGCATTAGAGTTGGTGCAAAACAACACGCAACCTGTGGGGCGCGATATGACGCAAGCACAAGTGGCAGATGTATTGCTGTTTGACCAAGGACAAGCGCAGCATTTGATGATTTGGATGGGGCAGTATATGGCGTATCACACTGGCACGGTCACGCCACAAGACAATGGCTTACGCGCTTACCCCTTGCCTAAATTGATGGCTTGGCAAGATACCCGCTGGCAGCCACATGCAGGCAACCCCAATTTTGTGGGGATTTTCAGATTGAATTTTCTAAGTAATATTTGATTAAAACTTTGAGCAAATTATGAAATATCTATTAAAAACCATCGCATTCATTGTTATAGCATTGCATTTTCAGGCGGCTTTTGCTGATGATAACGCGGGATTTTTTATTCTCTCAGACAGAAGCTATAGTAGCCAAGAACAAGCGCAAGTGCGGCTAGAGGTGCAAAATGTAGATGCCGTGCATGAAAATTCAGGAGTGGATATTGCCGTTTACAAAGTGCCAAAGCCGATTGAATTTTTGCAAAGCCAAAAAAACCTGCACCGTATCAGCACCAAAGCGCAGCCTGCGCAAGAGGGCGTTTGGAATTCGATTGTGGCGATTTGGGATTATGTGGCAACGAGCGCACGTAATTTAGCGCGCAAATTTTTCTCTGAAGAAGCCCGCCAAACCACGGTAGAAACCTCGCCAGAGCTACATGTAGATAAAGTCAATCATCCAGCCACGCACCCTGCCGCCTATAAGCCACTCGTTGGCTATGAGATGACTACGCGCTTTCGCTACCCATTGCAATATGGAAAAGATGTAAAACCTGCGGATGCGATATTAAGCGGCGCGAATGTAGAAGGTGATATTGAAGGCTTTTCTACTGAAACTGGCGCGACAAAAGTTGAGGCACCGCCAGCACCCTTTAGTAATGGTAATGTGTATATTCCAGTGGGTAAATTATCGCCAGGTTTATACATAGTAGAAGCCATGTTAGACGACCAACGCGCAGTCACCATGCTGTTTGTGGGCGACACCGTGGCTGTGACCAAAACCTCACCTTCTGGG